>JBDUAE010000186.1:0-4629 GCA_040004805.1 Chthoniobacterales bacterium
CGCCAGCAATACGGGTAGGAGTGCGAATATTTCTCCTCCGCGACCAGCATCCCGCTGGAGCGGAGCAGCTCAACGATCTCAGGATTCGCATCGAAAACATATTTGCCGACCAACTGCGGCAGACCCGCTTCTTCGGTGAAGCGACCGTGATCATCCACCGGCGAGAGAATGGGCAAGCCGTTTTTTTTGCCTAACGAATAATCGTCATCGCCATGACCAGGCGCGGTGTGAACCGCTCCGGTCCCGGTATCCATGGTGACATAATCGGCCGTCAAGACGATGGCGGTGCGCGGTAGAAAAGGATGTTGGGCGCCGACGCCTTCCAGTTTCGAGCCAGGAAAAGTCTGCGTCGCTTCCCGCTCCGGCAGCCAGCCGGTCGCAGCGGAAAATTTCTCCACTAATGACTCCGCGAGCACGAAATTTTCCACCGCTCCACTCTTGTGAAATTCGCGGAGGACGTAGCGCTCCTTCGGATGAACGGCGATGGCAAGATTCGCGGGTAACGTCCACGGCGTCGTCGTCCAAATGACGATGCTGCCTTTATTCTTCAGCTCGCCGGTTACGATTGGGAACTGCACATAAACGGCCGTGTCGTCCCGATCGTGATATTCCACTTCGGCGACAGCGAGGGCCGTCTGCGCGCCGGTGCTCCAGAAGACGGGCTTTTTCGATTCGTAAACTAGACCCTTTTCCACGAGAACGGCGAAAACCCGCAAAATCTCCGCTTCGTATGCCGGATCCAAGGTGAGATACGGATGCGCCCAATCTCCGAGGACGCCTAACCGCTTAAACTGCTCGCGTTGGATGTCGACAAACTTGCGCGCGAATTTTTCCGAGCGTTGCCGCACTTCCAGCGGCGACAAGCCGCGCGTCTCTTTCACCACTTTGAATTCGATCGGCAGCCCGTGGCAATCCCACCCCGGTACATAAGGCGCCCGGAAGCCGGCCATGGTCTTGGATTTCACCACCAGATCCTTCAGGATTTTATTCAACGCCGTCCCCATGTGGACGTCGCCGTTCGCAAACGGTGGACCGTCGTGGAGGACGAACAACTCCGCGCCCTCGCGCGCACTTTGGATTTGGGCGTAGAGCCCGGTTTCTTCCCACCCGCGAAGGATCTCGGGCTCGCGCGTGGTCAAGCTCGCCTTCATCGGAAAATCCGTTTTCGGGAGGTTGAGGGTATCTTTGTAGTTCTGAGCCATCGCGCGGAGCGGCGAGATTAACACCGAAAGCGAACAGCCGAAAGGGCAGCGGTTGGGTCGAGCGCCGTGACCGATTTTGGCTAGGCGATTAACCCCCGGTTCTACGCCCGCAATTCGCCGCGGCGCGAGCAGCGCCGCTTTGAGACTCCCCGCGTGGCCCTATTTACCGACGAGGACCATCGGCCCCTCCGCTTTGGGCACGCCGCCCTTGCGTTCCAGGCTCACCGCGAAAGCGCTAGCGGAGTTCACCGCCGCTTTCGGCTTGAAGGGAATACTCTGAGTTCCAACCTGGGCGACGTGGAAAACTCCGGCATCAACCGGCTGTTTGTAGTCGGGGTCGACAATCCAAAGCTGATAATCCCGGTCGACTCCATTCGCCGGAACATTAGAAACCTTCAGCAGGCCCTCCTGTGCGGCGCCGTCCCAGACCACGGTCGCAGTCGCATCTGGAGCGGTTTGCAACTGAGAGGCGAGGGTGGCAATGCGCAACTGCGCAAACGCGTTTCTCTGCTCTAGATGGGCGATCTCTTTTTTGGTTTGAAGGCGATCCGCGATCAAAACCACACAAGCCAGCGCCAGGGCGGCCGCCAAGGTCCACGGAATCCAGGAAGATGATGGCCGCGGTCCCGCGACGATAGTTCCCCCACGGATGGCGTTTAAAATCTTTCCTTCGAGATGGGCGGGCAGCTTCCGCTCCGGAGCGACATGCGCGGTCAACGCCGCCGTCTCACGGAAGGCATCGACCTTCGCCTGCAGTTCGGAGTCGGCTGCCAGGTTGGCTTCAAACGCAGAACGCTCGGCTCCTTCGAGGAGATCAAAAGCATACAGCGACGCCTGCTCTTCTAAATCTTCGCTCATGAAATCGAGCTCCCCAGAGTGGTTCGCAACGCGAGTAGACCTCGACGGATGCGCGCTTTCACGGTGCCAAGGGGCGTCTCCAATTTATCCGAAATTTCCACCTGCGTCATCCCGCTGAAGAAGGCCAATTGCAGCGCTTCCCGTTGCGCCTCGGGCAATTCCTGCAACGCCGCTCGGACCCGGGCTCGCTCCTCGCCCTGGCCTAACAATTCATCGGCCCGCTTTTCTCCATCCGCCGCGACGACCGCAAATTCCGCCGCCGCCGCCTCCGTCGCGCGAAAACGCCGCTGTCGCGAGCGCAGTCGATCGATCGCCTTGTTCCGTGAAATCATCACAGCCCACGTGAAAGGTCCGCTTCGGTCGGAATCGTAGCTCGACGCCTTGGTCCACATCGCTACGAACGCCTCCTGCAAAACATCCTCCGCTTCTTTTTGATCCTGCAGGATTTGATAAATCATGGAGAAAAGGCCCGGTGCGAATCGACGGTAAAACCCGGCGAAGGCGGAATCGTCGCCACTTTGGATCTGGAGCATGAGCTGACGATCGGCGGCACCCTGATTGGATCGCTCGCGGCTCGCTTTGGTATCCGTTGGCAAATTCGAGCGTACGCCGTCGGATTTGGGAGCGGGGAATTCAGCCATCGCGAAGTACAAGAATGCGGGAAGAGCCCACTTCTGGCAAGTATGTCTTCGCGCGCTGGGAAGTCCCGGTAGGCTCAATCGAATCACCTAATTAAGACGTCCAGGTCGAGGCTGCGGATGCATGGTGTCCGATTACCCACCACTTCAATGTGCGTCAGGATCGATTCCTTTGGATTGTCACGTTTCGCTACTGAGACTTTTGGGCAGTGAACTCCGCGCGTCCACGCGTCCCGTCAAAGGTAGGTTCCCAATCACGCGTTGCCTGCCCCGGCGGACGGGACTGTACGGTGTCACTCACCTTAGCGTCAGCGCAGAGTTCCCTTTTGGCCAAGACTGAGGCCATTCAGCGTTCGCTTGGGAGCAACGTCGGCCGGGCGGCGTCATCCTGAGTCGCGCAGACGACGAAGGATCTCGCACTGGGTGCTGAGACGCCCATCCGCCAGCGGTGGGATAAGACAGCTGGCGCGAGATCCTTCGGCGCGCTGCGCCGCCTCAGGATGACCAGAGCTCAAAGGTCACCCTCTAGCTTCGACCGTCGCAGGTGTGTCGCCGCACTCGTGACAAAAAGGAACCGGGCGCAGTTTGGAAACTGCGCCCGGTAGCAAAACTACTGCATTTAACGACCGAGTAGTGCCTTCACCACCCTATCGTGCGCACATCGACCAACCCGCAGGCAAAGAGTTCGGTGCGCCGTCAACTCTCCGTCAAGGTTTGTGGTCTTAGGCGGTGGCGCGCTGTCTGCGCAAAACCAACACGAGAAGTCCAGCGCCGCCCAGAACAGCCAATGCGACCGTGCTCGGCTCGGGGATTACGTTAACTGTGAAGAACGGTCCGTTTGCCCCACCCATGTTTACGTCGTTGAATCCGGCGCGCTCCGTCATAATCGAGCGGGGGTCGAGGCGGATCTGATACGATCCAGGAGCGGCGTTCGCCAGCACCATGATGGTGATATTCTGAAGATTGAAGGTACCGAGAGCTTGGTTGTTCGTCTGATCGCCGGTATAGCCGAGGTCAAACTGATTGGAATTCATGGTCGGTCCGAACATGAATTTCCCGGCCATGCCCCCAAAAGCTAATGCGTCACTTGTAGTCGGGTCATTGAACACGTTCGTCCCTGTGCCAGCACTGATCGGCGACGTGTTAACGCGACTGACCAACATGAAATTACCTGCACCATTCAGGCTCTGGTAGAATACGGTGTAGCCGCTGGAAATGAAATTCGTCGTCACCGCAAGCGAGAGCGTGAACGTGCCACCCGCAGCAATGTTGATGCTATTTCCACCGCCCACCGAGTTGGTGAGGGTAGCAACAGCAGTAAACGGCTGAGCATTGATCGCCTGGAAGGCTAGGAATGGCGTGACCGCCAAAGCGGTAACGAGGAGAAATCTGCGAAGCTTCGCAGCAGTCAGGTTAAGTTGGGATTTCATAGTCTTGATTTTGTTTTTTGGGTTGGTTGGAAGTCGCGTTTTGGG
The DNA here is from genome assembly GCA_040004805.1 of Chthoniobacterales bacterium. GTDB lineage: Bacteria > Verrucomicrobiota > Verrucomicrobiia > Chthoniobacterales > UBA10450 > JACCTI01. The sequence goes on from JBDUAE010000186.1 coordinate 4,174, forward strand.
AAGGTCTCTGATTCTCGTTCAGACAGCCAGGCGTAAATGCGATTTGTCGATTGCCGGCGATTATTAACAGGACAGTGATGTCTGTCACGAAAAATTTTCAAAAATCGCACAATTTTTTTTGGCTTCCCCAGACGAAGACTTTTTCCGCTTTTTATGACGATGCGAACGAGGCAGCTTTGGTTGCGAAAATTCGGCTGGCGGAACCGGTTTTCTGCTAGCTAAACGCGATATTTTTCGCATCGACCTTCGCGCCCGTTGGTCGCATTACAACGGTAGGCGAGGATGCGCGACCAAGACCCCTGAAACGATCATGCTGCCGGCGGTTAGGTCTCGTTTTGAAAGAGCAACAAACTTTCCGCGAGGATCGCGCAGCTAGTCGCGGCGGTAGACTCGGAGTTCCGAAAAAGACGAAACCCCCGGGCCGTTTCCGGCCCGAGGGTGGTCTGAGTTGTCTGC
>JBDUAE010000187.1:0-4602 GCA_040004805.1 Chthoniobacterales bacterium
GCAGCGTCCCCACCGCCCCATCGCCGCACACCAGCCGCGACTGCAATTCTTCGAGTAAATTCACCTAGCGAAGCCATTAACGGCAGAACCCGAAACATGAAAGCCGGAAGTGCGACCCGGCCACCGTCCCTGGCAGTCCTCGCGCACCCACGATCGAGCACGCGATAGACGTCGCGCGAACAATGTAGCCGCCTCGCTCTGTCGAGGCGTTCCCCTCAAGAGAGCGCGTCCACAGCTCCAGAAGGCATTCAAACGCAGAGCGATCAGTACCGGTCAGATCGTTTACTCGCCACGAAACAAGACAATGCCATCCGCGAACCGGAAAGTCTGATGATAAAAGCTAGACGACTGGCCAGAAGGAGCGCCCACCAAAATGCCCCAATGACCAGGCAATGCTCCGCCCCATATGAAGCTCACCTTGGACGCCTGCACGAAAACGACGCCGGTATCTCCATCGAGATGGACGAACGGATGGCTGCTGATCGCGCTCCAGACGCGCTGATTCTGTTCCGCCTCTTCTGGCAGCGGCCCCATGACCTTTCGCGGCCCGAAGACCATGCCTCCACTCGGCATAAGGAAGTGACACGTCCGGGCAACCGACTGAATCTCGACAGGACTAGATAACTGATGCAAGCGGGTGGAGAGGCCCAAGAGGAAAAGCGAACGTCCTGCGAACCACGGTAAAATCAGCCAACATGCAGCTATCGTCAACGCGAGGATCATCGTGTAAGCAAAACGGCGGCGAAACAGTGCCATCAAACTGACAACTACCGCGACGCAGGTCGCGACTGCGGTCAATGCGAACATAAAGAATGACACTGGCAAGAAGGCCGCGACCATAGGAAAAGCGTTGTAGCCGCCAGCGAACTCCATCGCGTCCCATCCGACTGCACCAGCGACTAGCGCGAGCGTCGCCATTATGGTGACGCGCTTCACGATCTAACGAGAACAAGATCAGCCACGCCTATGGGAATCTTGAGCGTACGCTGGCCAGTCGTTGGCAGTCGCATAGTTAAACGTTTCCAAACTCTCGAGCGAGCTTCTCGTCAACTAGGGCTGGAAATGTGGTTCGGTAGTGGTCCGCCAAGCGAATACCGCACCACGGACAGAAATGCGCCCGAAAGGCGCCGCTTATCTTGAGGTGACCATGGAAGCCGGATAAGGCGGACTGCAGTTCTGATCGATCCTCCGACCGCACGGCACGAAACGCGAAGCTAAAGCGAGGATCCTTCTCGGAGACTAGTGGAGGCAGGGCGTAAGCCAAAAATCCGTCGTCCGCGCGACTCTCGATCTTGTTCCGAAAGGGATCACAGCACCAGTTCATACTAGGAGACGCTCAAACGTCTAACGGGAACAAGATGAGCGACGGCGGGCGAATGGACGGGACTGGCAAGTCCTGACATAGACCCTTGGGCCGAAGGCTGAACGAGTCGCGCGCGTGAACCAAAGCGCGCGTCGCTCGGCGTGGAAGTGTGGAATCCATATCCAAAGTGAAGCGCACCGCGGTCCGGCGTTCGCTCCACATGGTTAGGCCTTTTAGCGTACGCGCTCGAGCTCTGTATCATAGAAGTTGCCTTCGTTGTGCGACCCCTTTGTCCTGGTTTCCGGCGGTGGCCCATACTTCGCAGCCCAAGCCGCGTTAAAATCGGGATCGCCGATGGGGAGACGAACGTCGTCACTGCCGAGGAATCTGACGAAGTAGTGATCCTCCCGAAAGGACCTCGTCCAAACCGAGACCGTTCCTTCTTCGTGTGTCAACCTCACCCGGACTCTATCGCCCACGCGGAACTTCGCTGCTGGCCGTTGGTCGCAAGAGGCGAATGCGCACAGTGCGCTAGCGGCAAGCGAGATCACAACGACCGACTTCACGGGCCTAATCCGAGCGTCGCGCGAGGACAGGGCGGCGGGAAAGGCCGAGGGCATGCCGCGAGAGTAGAAGGACGCCGGGGTCGTGGACAAGGCGAAATCCGGGTGACGCACACGCGATGGCCCGGAGTGGCGGCCAGCCTGCGCTGCAATGCGCTGGGCTGGCCGCGGAAGGGCCTAGGCTAGATCACGATGATCTTGGTCGGGTCGCTCCAAGCACCCATGACCCCTTTGAGGCCGACGCTCCGGATTCTGACCCAGAGGGTGGTGGCGGGAGTGAGGTTGGGCAGGATGGCTTTGCCGCCGCTGTACATGCCGGCGTGGGTCCAAGCGCTTTCGGTGTTGGGATCGCCGCCGCGGCGCGCTGGTATCTGGAGCAGGCGCTGCGCGGCAGCTAGGAGGTGGCCCTGTGCGCTCCGCCGTGTTTCACGGATTTTTCCGGCCGTTTCCGCCGACGATTGAGAGTGCCGTCATCCTCCCGCGTCGTGAGTAAACCGTTCTGCAGCGAAACGATCCGTTCCCGCCCCCATCGGAGCTGGGGCGGAAGCGGCTTGGGAACCGATGTTTTCGTCACCTCGTGGATCAAGACACTGTTCCTGACCGACCACTTGCCCTCTAGGGTAAGGGCCTCCCTCTGTCCATTCTTCGGAGGGCTCGTAATGTTCCCTTTGAAAGTGTGGTCTTCCTTATAGACCCACTGTGAGAGACGGGGATCGGGCGACACTTTCGGCACCTCGTCCCATCGTCCGACGAGCTTCTTTTCCATTTCCAAATCCGCTGTCGGCTGTGCTTTCACCGCGGCGCAGCCGAACATCAGGCCGGCGCAGGCCAGGAGACGGAGACGAGCGAAGCTCGCGCAATTCCTGGTGGCGGGATTCATCCGCACCGAGGGGCGCGGTAGCGTGGTGAGGCAAGGTGCGAGCGTGATCTTCATAGCTACGGTCCGCGCAGCCTAACACGAGCGCGGACGCGAGAGCGAGCCCGAGAATTTTCTGGACTTTGAGCCTGGCTCACGACCAAGCTGACTGCGTGATCGCCGGCATAAGATAACGCCGGCCAGCGCCTTACCCACAGAGGTCAAATCATGAAACTAAAAACCAATCCTCAATCATCTGCCTCTGGCGGAGTTCGCAAACTCATCTTCGTTTTCGCCGCGTTCATCAGTCTCGCGCTGGCGGGGCGTGTTTCTGCTACGACATTTAACGTCAACACGTTCAGCGATACTCACGCGGTCACTCCGAGCGCGGGAACCGGGTTGGATAGCACCGGCAAGATTTCGTTGCGCTCCGCCCTCGAGGCGGTGGAAAGCGTCGGCGGGACGCAGACGGTCAATCTGCCTGCCGGAACCTACAACCTTTCCCTGGGTACAATAACGTTTGGGGACGTAGCCCAAAACTTAACCATTACGGGAGCTAGTGCCGCGACCACGATTGTCAACATGACGACAACCGCGCAGAACCGCATCTTCCTGATCGGGACGACGGGGACGCTTCCCAATGTCAACACCTCGATCAGTAATGTGCAGTTCACCGGCGGCAAGCTTACGGGAGATAACTACGGCGGCGGCGCGATCATCGCCGGCGGCCCGAGCAATAGCCTCACGCTGACCAATTGCATTTTTCAGAATAACACGATCGCCGCGGCAGTCGCCGGCGCTCCCGAAGGTGGCGCGGTGCGTTATAACGGCGGCGGGTCGCTCACGATCACCGGCTGTGTCTTCAATAATAATTCCAACCCGCTCTCGGCCGGCGGCGCCGTCAGCTATTTTTTTGAGAACCTGGTCGGGATCGGGAACGGGGTCGTCACGATTACGAATTCCACGTTCACGAACAATAGCGTCACGGCGACGGGCGCGACCGGTGGGGCTCTCGATATCGCGGCGCAGGGCCGTATCACGGCCGGCGTCACTTTCACGGTTTCTGTCCTGCGCAATACCTTCAGCGGCAACTCTGCGAGTGGTGCCTCAGGCAGTGGCGGCGCGATCTCGGTCACGAACAGCTTCGATGTCGGCAACACGGCGCAGTTCAACGACAACCGCATCTTCGGCAATACCTCGACTGTCGCTCCTAGTGCCATGGCCGTGGCCGGCGGCAGCCAGGGGAACGTCGACGCGACGGATAACTGGTGGGGCCTCAATTCCGGGCCCGGCGGCGCCGCGGCAAAATTGGGACCCGGCGGCGGAACCCTTAGCCTCGGCACTTGGCTACAACTACGCCACAGCGCCAGCCCGACGACGATCGTGACCGGCGGCACATCCACCCTCACAGCCGATATCCTGGGCCGGAACTCCGGCGGACCGATCTCCGCCGCCACGCTCAACGGCATGCCCGCATTTCCAGCCACCGCTACCACCATCTTTAGCAATGCGGTGAGAGGCACGCTTTCGAGCGCCAGCACCCAATTTACCAATGGCCAGGCGACGGCGACTTTCACCGGCACATCCCCCGGCGGACTGGGCGGAGCCGACGCTGCAGTGGACGGTCAAAGCGCAATCAACGCCCCGATCACGGTCAATCAACCGGCTTCCATCACCAGTGCGGCCAGTGCGACATTTACGACTGGCACGAATGGGAGTTTTCAACTGGCGGCCTCCGGCTTCCCGACCAGCTTTACCTTCACCAATACCGGCGCGGGTTTGCCCGGTGGCGTGACTTTGAGCGCCGGCGGACTTTTGAGCGGGACACCCAATGCCGGGACGGGTGGGACTTACAATCTCACCTTCCAGGTGAGCAACGG
>JBDUAE010000188.1:0-4580 GCA_040004805.1 Chthoniobacterales bacterium
CGAACGGCGATCATCAGGTCATCCTGACCTTTGCCGAGCCGGTGCAAACCATGGGAAGTGTAGCGCTCACCTCGAACAGCGGCAGCGTCACCAGCAGCGTGATCAGTGGAGCCACCATCACCGTGAATCTCACGGGGATCGCCAACCAACAGATCATTACCCTTGGTCTTACGAATGTGAGCACCGGTACAGTGAGCGCGAACTTCTCCGTCTCCATGGGTGTCTTGCTCGGCGACACGAATGGGAACGGCACGGTCAACGCCTCCGACGTCGGCCAGACGAAGTCCTTCTCGGGCCAGGCGCTCGACGTGACTAACTTCCGTGCGGATGTGAATCTCAGCGGCTCCATCAACGCTTCCGATATTGGTTTAGTGAAATCCAAGGCCGGCACATTGCTGCCGCCGTAGGCTGGCGGGCGGCCCGGGAGCCAAAGACGGGAACGTCGGGCCAGTTGCCCGGGGCGTGACCAGTCGCGCGCTCTTCGGCCCCGCGCTCCTCACACCCACGACGACGCGGCGGCGCCTCACCTGTCTTGGAGATAGCCCTTCAGGCGGTCCGGCGTTCAAGATTGACGAGAGAAGCGACGCTGAATCATACTCCCATCGGATCGCCCCACACCCGAGACGGAATAAACCAAGAGGATATTATAATGAGCGCCGCAATGATCGAAACCCGGCGGATATTTCCACTCCTGACCACCGCTCTCCTAGCGGCGACCATGGCATTCCCATCGGCCGCGGGGCGAGCGGGCGCGCAGGGATTGACCATCCTCGATCAGGAAGGCTCGGTCGCGCCCAACGGCACCCCGTCGGCTACCAGTCAGATCGTCGACGTCGCGGTGGGCCCGAATAACACGCGAGTGTTCGATCCGGCTACGGTCAACATCTCGGTCGGCGATACCGTCCGCTGGACTTGGGGGAGCAGCTTCCACAGCGTCACGAGCGGCCCACCTTGCAACGCCGACTTGCAATACTGTTCTCCGAGCGACACCAGCTGCGGCTCAGGAATACTCTCCAACGTGGGCGCCGTCTACACGCACACCTTTACGCAACCCGGGACCTACTCCTACTTCTGCGCCGCGCATTGCCTTTCTTCCGGGATGACGGGGACGATCAACGTCGCCCCCGCCTGCACGTTGCCGCCGGCAAACATGGTCGGCTGGTTTCCGGGGGATGGGACGGCGCGGGACGTGGCTGGCGGCAACAGCGGGAGATTGCAAGGGGATGTCACCTTCGTCGCCGGGAAAGTGGGGCAGGCATTCCGTTTCGGCGGACACGGCGACCTTATGGGGAATGGCGACCGGGTAGTGGTGCGGAATGCACCGGAGCTGCAACTGCAAGACTTCACGATCGACGCGTGGATCAAACGCGCGAGCGCGACCATTGTCACGAATGACCCGGATAGCGGTAGCCCCGGCGGGACATTTTTTGCCTACGGCAATCTGGGTTACGGTTTTGGAATCTTCCAGTCGACGGGCCGTCTCTTCTTGACTCAGGTGGGAGTGTCGGCGGGTTTTTCCGCGACAGCGGTGACGGATACGAACTATCATCATGTCGCCGTGACGAAGCAGGGCGGCACGGTCACATTCTATCTGGACGGCGTCGCGGATGCGCCGATCAGCTACAATCCGACGTTTGTCTTCAACACGCCTGCGGGAATCGCGGCGCGCGGCGACAACAACGTCCAGAACGCTTTCTTCGGCGACATCGACGAGCTGGAGATCTTTAACCGCGCCCTCACAGCAGCCGAACTTCAGGCCATCGTTACTGCGGGCGCCGCAGGTAAATGCAAGCCGCCCCAGCCAGCCGCCGCCTTCTCCCGAAAGGCGCAGGGTACTGGCAGCTTCGATCTGGACCTTATTCCATTCGCGACTGCGGGCGTTGAGTGCCGCAATCCAGGCGCCTCCGGCGCGTATCAAATGATCGTGCAGTTCCCCGTACCCGTCACCGTCACGGGCGCGACGATTCTGAGTGGTATCGGCGCGGTGAGCGGTTTCACCGTGAATGGCGACACCGTCACGGTTAACCTCACCGGCGTGACGAACGCGCAAACCCTTGTCGTGAACCTCACCGGCGTGAGCGACGGCACCTCCTCCGGAAATGTCCCCGTGGCGATGGGCGTGCTCATCGGCGATACCAGTGGCAACGGCACGGTCAACGCCTCCGATGTCGCCCAGACCAAGGCCAGCTCCGGCCAGCCGACCGACGCGATGAACTTTCGCGCCGATGTGAATCTCAGCGGTATGATCAACGCTTCCGATATTGGTTTAGTGAAATCCAAGGCCGGCACATTGCTGCCGCCGTAGAAACGCCTCCGTCGTTGCGACGAAGGTTCGTTTTCTTCGGCAGTGCTATCACCTCGTCACAGGCGCAGCGCGCTCGCGGTCTACGCATGGCGCTAACGGAAGATGATCATGAGCAATTCCCGCCAGTGACTATCGCGGTACATCGCATTTATTCTCGCCGCCTCGTCCTCCATCTGTTAGGCCTCAGTCGATTCGGATCTTTCATCGGGCGGCTGCGGTCCCGGCATTCGCCCTTTGTTCGATCCCGTAGCGCCAGGCGTCCAATTGTTGCCGGGACAAAAAGGAACATCATGGAATCACGCGCACTGTTTCGTTTGCTCATTGGGTCCGGTCTCATATTGCTGGCCGCCCATCCCGTGCAATCCACTTGCCCGCCAAATTGTGGGATCGCCTACACCGTCGATAGCACCGGGGACGGCGGCAACGTCGGGACCGCTACTCAGTGCAATGACGGAACTGGCCATTGCACCTTGAGAGCCGCGATCCAGGCCTCGAATCTCCACGTCGGCGATGACGGGATCTTCTTCGATATTCCCACCACGGACCCCGGTTATAACGCCGGAACATGGACGATCAATCTTCTCACACCTCTGCCATTCTTGAGCACGAACATTGCGATCACTGGTCCCGGCGCGGGCATGTTGATCGTGAGACCCGAGTCGCACGTAATTGCCAGCTCTTTCCATGTTTTTGACGTGACCGCGACTGACACGGTAAGCATTACCGCTCTGACTATCAGCAATGGAATCGGCGCCGGGATTCAAAATCAGGGCACGGCCACCGTCACCATCACCGACGCCAGGGTGAGTAATAATGGAGGCACCGGTAGCAATGGCGGCGGCGTTCTCAATACCGGCACCGGCCATATCAATATCGACCGCTGCACCATTAGTAATAACAGGGTCGCAAATGGCGGCGGCGTTTACAACAACAGCACCGCTGGCGAAATCGATATCACTAGCAGCACGGTTTCCGGCAACGCGGCCATGTCCTTGCAGGGTAGCAGTAGCGGTGGCGGTATTTTTAACAACGGCACCGTGTATGTGATCAACAGTAGCGTATCCGGCAACTCTGCCACCGGCGGTTATGATTCCTCCAGCAATGTTGCCGGGAAGGCCTCAGGCGGCGGCATTTTTAACAGTAGCGGCGCCGCCATTACGATCACTAACAGCACTTTCTCCGGGAACTCAGCCACTGGAGGTAATGCCCCTGCCGGCGGCACTTATACGGGTGGCACCAGCTTTGGCGGCGGGGTTGGGAACGCCGGCACATTGCACCTTCAAAATAGTACGCTCTCTAACAACCACGCCGTCGGTGGCACGAGCGGAGGCGCCCTGCCTCCTGCCGCCAGCGTGGGCGGCGGTATGGCAGGTCCCGGGACGAATAATATTCGGAGTAGTATAGTCGCTTTAAACACCGCCACTTCTTCGGGTCCCGATGTTAATGACACCTTCATCTCGGAGGGCTTTAATCTCATCGGCCAGAGGAATGGGAGCAGCGGTTTTACCGCCGCGACTGATCAGACTGGAACGGTCGCATCCCCCCTCGATCCTCAACTTGATCCCGCTGGCTTGAAAGCCAACGGAGGCCCCACGCAAACCATCGCGCTTCTTTTCGGTAGTCCCGCGCTCGATAAAGGCATAGCCCAGCCCAGCTTTGGTCATCCCACGGACCAGCGCGGCTTGGGTTACTCGCGCATCGTTGACGACCCTTCCGTCCCAAACGCCGTCGGCGGGGACGGCACCGATATTGGCGCGTTCGAAGTCGGAGCGCAGATCGATGCCGTCTCGCGGAAGACGCATGGAGCCTTTATCGGTAACATAAGTCTTCCGCTTTTCGGCCCAACGCTCGGAATTGAATGCCGGACCGGTGGCGCCAGCGGCGATCATCAGTTGGTCCTGACCTTTGCCAGCGCGGTAACCGTCAACGGAAGTCCGCAGGCGCAGGTGATATCGGGCACCGGACAGATCGGCACCGGCGGGACGGCGAACGGCGGCGCCGTCACGGTAAACGGTGCGGTCGTGACTGTGCCGGTTACTAATATTGGGAACGCGCAGAGAATCATGGTCAAGCTTTCCGGCGTCAGTGACGGGACAAATGTTGGCGAAGTGATCGTGCCGATGGGCGTTCTCGTCGGCGACATTACCGGCAACGGGACGGTCAACGCCTCCGACGTCGGCCAGACCAAGTCTTTCTCCGGCCAGACGACCGACGCGACGAACTTCCGCGCCGATCTCAACCTGAGCGGCACGATCAACGCCTCTGATATTGGCTT
>JBDUAE010000189.1:0-4536 GCA_040004805.1 Chthoniobacterales bacterium
TGACGGAGTTGTTGCGGCCTTTACGATTCGCGAAACCAATCGGATGTATCGGCGGGAAATAGACGACATCGAAGCCCATCGCCTTAGCTTCGTCCACGCGCGGCAGACAATCGCGAAAGGTTGATCCTCGATCGCCCAGCCCTTCGGCGGAGCGCGGGAAAAATTCATACCAGGCCGCCGTTCGCGCCTGCAAACGATCCACCATCACCCGGGGCGGCGGCGCGTATTGAGTAGCGGTGGAGCGATCGGGATGCGTCGCCATCAGCACTTCGAGCTCACCGGAATGAGCGATCGAGTTAATTTCCGCCGGTGCGCTGGTTCGGAAAATTTCCGAGAGTTCCTGCAGCCGTTTTCCGTCTGGAGAATCGCCCGCGCGCAAGGCCGCTTCCTCGAGCAGTGCCGCGCCTTCCAGCGCTTCGCTGGTCAAATCCGTGATGCCCGCCTCAAACTTAGCCGCAAACTCGTGTTGCCACCCCGCGAAGGTGTCCGTCCAGGCTTCGACCGTATATTCGTAGGTCGCGTTTTCGTAAAAGGTGCACGCGCCGCTCCAGCGATCGTTCCCTAACGGCGACATCGCCGTCTCATGCCAGTGCGCTTCGCCATGCAGACGCCATTTCAGGATCGCTGCGACGATGTCGTGCCCGTCCTTAAAAACATCGGCCGTGACGACCAAGTCCTCGCCCACGACGCGCTTGATCGGGTAGCGGCCACCGTCGAGCAACGGCTGCATGTTCGCGATGACCGCGGTCGGGAAGGCACGGGGCATTTGCCATCATTCAAGCGAACGCACCCGGACGCCAAAGGAAAATTCCGAAACGACTCCGAAGACCAGACATCCTGGCGCAGCAAAACCGCCAGATAATTGCCGATGAAGAGTTAAACCGCGAAATAAAACGCGCACTCGTAGAGGCCCGAAGTGCGGGTCTCTTCGCGGCGCACCGGTACACCCAGAATCGACTCGACCATATCCTGCTCGAGCCGAGCGATGATCGGAAATTGATCGAGCAAATTAAGGATCGGCGTGTGGCATTCCAGCACCTGCGGCCCGCCCTCTTTTTCATCGGTGATGACCTGAGACATGAACCCCTCTGCCTCTCGCTGCTTCGCCAACCACTTCGCGCGGTCCGACACGGTCTCACCTTTGACCTTTGCTTTCAGCGCGGCCGTTTTCCGTTCGAAGACACTGTAGAGCAGCTTGTCCGCCGCATTCGGGCCGTAAATTTCGCCGACTGATTGCAAAAGCTGCAACGTCATTTCGTTGCTGTCGCTCGGGAACAAATCGTGCGTTCGCCGGGTGAGCCGGTAAACCATTTCCGGCCGTCCCATTTTTTGCGGGCGCCGCCAAGTATCGAGGTATCCGTCTCGCTCGAGCGTCAGGCAATGCTGCTTGATGCCCATGTAGCTCATGTTCATTTTCGCGACGAGTTCGTTCACGGATAAGCCGCGGGTGCGCTTGAGGGTGTTGACGATCTCCAAGCGTTGGGTGCGGCCGATTTCGGCAAGTAATTGCTGGTTCAAGGGGGATGTTCTTTCTTTTGCCGACATTACCCGCAAACCGTTTTGAAAGACAACGGAAAAATTACGCAATATTCAGACATACAAGACATTATCTCTCGACCACACGTTGACCCGTGCCGGAATCGAAAAATTGAATTCTGTTCAAATCGAACTGGCAGCGGACTCTGCGGCCCGCGGGCTCCGATTCCGCCGAGGCCAATCGGCGGGCAACAATAGAATGTGCGCCCGTTTGGAGATGGAAAGTTGTCTCCGCACCCGCGGTCTCAATGAAGTCGACCAAAACGGGGAAGCTATTCTCCGGCTCCGCTCCTTTCGCCGCCTGAATAATCCCGATATCCTCCGGACGCACGCCGAGCGCGATTTCCTGCCCGTTCCGCTCCGCCAACGCAGGAAAATCGGCTATGGGAAGACGCGCCTCGATCGTCCCCTCTCCGCTTTCACGGAAGAGAACGGTTTCGCGCTCCAGTTTCAGCCTTCCGCTGATAAAATTCATCGGCGGAGCACCGAAAAATCCGGCCACGAAAAGATTAGCCGGCGCGCGGTAAACGACCGCCGTCGCATCGTGCTGTTCGACTCGGCCATCGTGCAAAATTATCACCTGCTCCCCCAGCGCCATCGCTTCCGCAGGATCGCGTGTCGCATAAACAAACGTCGTCTCCAACCGCTGGTGCAGCTGCCGGAGATCGGCGCGCAAACGAGCACGGGTGGCGGCGTCAAATCTGGCGAGAGGCTCGTCGAACAAGATGACTTCCGGCTGCCGGGCGATGGCGCGTGCGATCGAAGTGCGCTGGCGGTCCACGACGGATAGCTCCGACGGCTTTCGATCGAGTAATTCCGTTATCGACAGGGCCGCCGCCGCATCCTGCACCCGTCGACTCATTTCGCTCTCGGAAAAACTGCGCCGCTTGAGTCCGAACGCGATGTTCTCGCGCACCGACATCCCGGGGTAGAGCGCGTCCTCGGAAAAAACCATCGCCACCTTGCGCTCGCTCGGCGTCAGGTCGTCGACCTTCTTTTCTCCGATGAGAATCTCGCCACGCGTCCGCTGTTCAAGACCGGCAATCGCTCGCAAAACCCCCGTCTTCCCGCTTCCGGCAGGACCAGCCAGAACCGTGAATTTCCGGTCGTCAATTTCGAGGCGCTGATCGCCGCCGGTGTCGGCTAAAATGTTTAGCAGCGTTATTTTTGCCATGATATTTCCCCACCCAAACTGGCGGAGCGGGAAACCTACGGTTTGCACCGAGCGACGGTCAATCGCCTTCTCGGGTCAGTCCAGCGCGACTCGTTAGACAAACGGCAGCGGAACCACCGTTACCGGGACGGGCGCTCCCGATTGAGCGGACGCTCCCGGGACGGCGTGAAAATTCGACCCCACCTCCTGGTACCCGCGCTTCAAGAATCCGAGCGCGATCGTTCCGAAGCGAGGACTGACCACGCTGCTGGTAATCCAGCCGACATCCTTTCGATCATCTGTCGCCACGAGACGAAATCCGACTGGCAACGCCGTGGAATTTTCCACGCGCAAACCGCACAAGCGCTTGTTGGTTTGTCCCGACATCTTGATTCGCGAAATGACTTCCTGGCCAATGTAACAACCTTTCGCGTAATCGATCGCCCGCTCCTCGAGATTCGCTTCCGTCGGAATAATCTCGCCGGTTAATTCATGGCCCCAGCGCGGAAGGCCGCGTTCGACTCGCAAGATCTCGGTCGCGGCTTCGTCGAAGATTGGAAGCATCTGTGAAAGGGTTTGCCGGACTGCGGAGTACTCCGCTCGCGCAATCCAAATGTCTGTGCCCGTCTCGCCAAGACGCGCGCTGGCCCGGCGCAGCTCATTAGCCGACACCGGAGGCACCCCCGCACCCACGACGTGAAATAGCGCAAAGACATCAGTCACGTCCTCGACCGAAACATCATCGGCAATGATGTAGCGCTCCAGCCGCGCGCTGAGCGTCTCGCCGACCCCCGGATCGCTATCGAGCAAAAAACTTTCGCCGTCAGCCGCGAGAAAAACTTCCGCGTCGATCTTTCCCTTCGCCGTCAGAACACAGGCTTGAATCGCGCTCGTCGCCGTCGCCTTGCGCAAATCGTTGCTAATCTGCCCATTTAGGTAGCGCTGCCGATCAGAGCCGCCGATGCGGAGCTTCGACCGATGCGAAAGATCGAAGACGGCGCCAGAGGCCGTGAGGGAGTCGGAAGGCAGCGCTGCCTCTGTTCCCATTAGTAATCCGAATTCTTTTCCGGCGTCGTCTTCCCGAACATGCGGCTGAAGAAACCCCGCCGTTCTTCTTCCGGTGCCGGTGGTTCTACACGGACGGGGCGCTTAGCCTCTTGCGGCAAGCGCTGTTCGAGCGCGATCGGCCGCACCGCCGCCACCATTGGCGGCTCGTTTTGCGCCGCCGAAACTTCCTCGAATTCTTCCGGCAAAATCGCCGACTTCTCGTGGATTTTCGGCTCCTTGGTGGCTTCATCCAAATTCCACGGCGCCGGCTTCTCCGCCTCTGACTTGCGTCCCGTGGCGGGGGCTTCATCCAGATCGAGGAGATCTTCGTGCCACGCTCGGTGATTCGATTCCAGGATCACCAAGGGCTCGTTCTGGATCTCTTTCGTTTCCAAAATTGGATCGGTCTCAGCCTTGTCTTCCGCTTGCGGCACAGACGATTGCATTGCGGGCTCAGTGATCGGCTCTACTTTCGCCTCAGCCTTCAGATCAGGTGTCGGCTCAGAGATCGGATCAGTTTTTAGCTCAGCCGAGGATTCAACCGTCGCCTCCGTGGCCAGCTCCGGCCCCGTTTTCGTCGATACCGGCTCAATCACCGGAGCAACTTCAACCAATGGCGTGGTCGTCGCTGCCGGAAGAATCGGCGGCACATCGTCGTTCTGGCTCGCGGCGACCGGACCGACAACCGGAATTGGTTTCTCGGCCACCTCCGCTTCCGCTTCGGGCAGGATGCGCTCTTCTGTCACCGGTTTTTCCAACGGCGGAGCATCCTTCAGGTTCAGTAACGGCAGTTCGGGCTC
>JBDUAE010000190.1:0-4502 GCA_040004805.1 Chthoniobacterales bacterium
TTTCTAAAACAAGCCTTCACCGAAGGTGAGCGTTGGGCCGTGCGCCGGGCGCGGGCCGAGAAATTGCGGACGGATGATTCGATCACGGAGTCGCAATTCTCTGAGTTCACGAGGAACGGCGCGATTGGAAGTCACCTGGAAAACTTGCAGCGAAAGGGCGGATTTAAAGGGTTCAATCAGCACGCAGTGAGTATCATTATCGCGGAGACGGTTCCGCGTTTGCAGGGGGCGCAGTAGGTTCTCCTGGTGGCCGCTCTGACGGCGGGCAATGCCCGTAGTGGAACACGGAACGTCGCTCGGAGGGATCCTTCGACCGCGCTGGGCCGGCTCAGGATGACAACTCCCGTGAAAGGTGTGCCCATGCACCCGCTGTCGTTGACCGCTTGGTGGCGGACGTTCCAAGACGAGGTTTCCGAATCAGGATTTAAATGGTGTCGCGTCATCCTGAGCCGGCGTAGCTCGGTCGAAGGATCTCTCCGTTGTTGGGTGGCCAACACTCTGCTGGAGCGGGCCGCAATCACCTTTGAGACCCCCCGCGGCCAGCGCAGCGTGGATGACAGGGTGCGCGTTTTGGCGTAGGTAATCGGCATCTTATGGAACCCGTATATATTCTTGGCGCCGCCCGGACTGACTTTAAACGCAACCTCCGCAAAGAAGGCAAAGCGCTCCGCGATCTAATCGTAGAGGTGGGGCGGGCTGCGTTGAAGGATGCCAAGATCGATCCGAAGCACATTGAGGCGGCTGCGGTGGGGAATTTTAACGGTGGGCAATTCACGAAGCAGCTTCATCTCGGCGCGTTCATCCCGGAAATCGATCCGGCTTTGCATGGTATCCCGACGATGCACACTGAGGCGGCTTGTGCTTCTGGAGCGCTTTCGGTTCTGCTCGGTTCACAATGGATCATGGGCGGTTTTCATGACGCCGTGCTCGTGGTGGGCGCGGAACAACAGAAGACGATGTCGGCTAAAGACGGCTCCGATGTTCTGGGAGCGGCGGCGGATTATCACGTGGAGCAACCCGAGTATGGCGATTTCATGTTCCCGAAGCTGTTTGGAAAGATCGCGCAGATTTACATCGAGAAATACGGCACGTCCGACAAAGAGCTCTCTTGGGTGGCGTATAAAAACTACGCGCATGCCCGCTTGAATCCGCTCGCGCAAATGCGGGACGCGGACCTCACGTATGACGCCGCCTCGCAGGTGTCGGATAAAAATCCGAGCGTGGCACCGCCGCTTAAGGTCTCTGATTGCTCGCAAATCACGGACGGAGGCGCGGCCTTAGTCCTAGTCTCTGGTAAATATCTCGATCGGATGGGAATCGACAAATCAAAGCTGCCGCGCCTGGCTGGTTTCGGCGCGACGACCGATTATCTGGCGCTGGACAAAAAGGACGCACCCACTTTTTCGACCGCGACCAAGGCGGCCGATAAGGCGTTCGGAATGGCGAACATGAAGCCACGCGACATGCACGGCGCGGAAGTGCATGATTGTTTTTCAATCACGGAAATTTGCGCCTACGAAATCCTGGGCTTGGCGGAGCGCGGCAAAGGAGCGGAACTGGCGATGAGTGGTGCGACCGCGCTGCCGCAGGTCCGCGGCGAACACGTGAGTGGAAAAATTGGCTGGGAAATACCGGTCAATACTGGCGGCGGATTGATTGGGGACGGTCACCCTGTCGGCGCCACGGGAGTGCGACAAGTGGTGGACGCCTACCAACAGCTGACGGAGCAATCGGACGCGCGGCAGATTAACGGGTGCAAACGCTTTCTGACCTTCAACATGGGGGGAAGTCTAACGACTGCCGTTGCCATGATTTGGACGCGGGATTAGGCCGGCGCTGGTTGCGTTTTATACGCTAGACAATTTCCGGCGTAGCCGGCGTTTAGTTTAGGTGAGGAGACCACGTCCGCATTTCAGGAACGTCGTTTTCTCGCAATCGGAGCTGTCGTCGGCTTGCCGCGCGCACCCCGGCGAATGTCGCGGCCTTGCATCAGCCGACAGCTCTCTTCGCTTTTTTGAATCCAAACGGCGATCTCGCGCATCCCAACAACAGATGCGACCAGGAAATCCAAGATTGTTTGCAGGCCCGCGGCCGGAAGCGTGCGCTCCCGAGTCGAACCAGGGACCGCGCGTTTCCCGCTTTCGCAACACCTCTTTCCCTAACGCGAAACAAGCAGCGTCTAGCGAGAATTGCACAATAGGACGCAAAATACTTACACGCAGCTACTTACAACTAAGGAAACTCGATGGCACGACCGCTGCGTAAGCCTTCGAGTGAAAACCAAAACCGTTATGAAAACAACCACACGCGCCCGACACGAAGAATCAACCTATGCGCTCCTAGTCCGTTCACAGGGCGAAGAACGCAGCCTACCGGAGACAGGAATATATTTGCTGCTGATCTTGACCATGGCTTTTTCGGTCTGGCAATCCGCGCAACAGCGCTTCCAGCTTCCGACCATCGGTTTACTGCGCGGCGCGCCTGTCGTCCAATTGGAGAAAAACGCGAGTCCGTCGGTCTAACGAATCAACCTGCAACAGGCTACGGGGCGCGATTCAGGAGGCGCCCCGCCGACTGACCGCATACCGCTCATTCGGTTTCGATCTCAAACTCCCGCCATCATCTAACAGTTATGTTCTTCCAAACCTTCTTTCAGGATCTCCGCATAGGCCTCCGCGTCCTTTTTAAAGAAAAAACCTTCTGCATCCTTGCGGTGACGGTGCTGGCGCTGGGGATTTGCGGCGTCACGACGCAGTTCACGGTTGTGAACGCGTTTGTCCTGCGCGGCTTTTCCTTTCCCCATCCCGAGGAGTTGGCCAGCGTTGGGCTGATCGATCCGCAGGCGACCGATAATCAAAATAACAACGGCGCCGGGAATATTCCGTCGTCTCAGGATTACGAGGATTTGAGAGCGGCGCAGCGCTCGTTCTCGATGATGACGGGTTATCTCAATGGTTCGACGATCAACGTCACCTACAAGAACAATCCCACTCGCTATACCGGCGGCTACGTCACGGATGAATTTTTCAAAATTCTGGGAGTGTCGCCGATTCTCGGTCGCGATTTCACCGCCGAGGACAACAAGCCGGGAGCAGAAAAGGTGACGCTGATTGGATACGAAATCTGGCAACGTGATTTTAGTGCTGACCCGAACATTGTCGGCCAGGCCATTCGGATTAACGGCAAGGCTGCGACCATCATCGGCGTGATGCCGAAGAATTTTAAGTTTCCGATTTCAGAGCAGCTTTGGGTGCCGCTTTACAACGAATTCCCAATCAAGGCACGGGAAGATCCGGCGGTGCTCGGCCCGCAGGTTATTGGTCGACTCAAACCCGGCGTCAGTCTGGATCAGGCCAATCTAGAGTTTTCACAGCTGGCGGCGCGTCTGGCGAAGGAATATCCGAAAACGAACGAACGACTGACGACGGCGCACGTTCAGCCGTTGCTCAATACTTTCACCGGCCCGCAATTGCGCCAGACGATTTATGCAATGCTCGGAGCTGTTATTGTCGTTCTGCTCATTGCCTGCGTGAACGTCATGAACATGCAGTTCGGCCGGGCCGCACTCCGGGCGAAGGAGCTGGCGATTCGAGGGGCGCTCGGCGCAACCCGGACGCGCATCGTCCGACAAATGCTCACGGAAAGTCTGCTCGTGGCTTCGTTAGGCTCGATTGCAGGTGTGATCATGGCCTACTGGGCGGTGGGATTGTTGGTGCGTGCGATGTCGGCTTTGCCCTTCCCCTTGCCTTACTGGGTTGTGTTCCAAATTGACGGTCCGGTCCTTGCCTTCACGGTCGGAGTCACTCTCCTCGCCACGATGGTCTCGGGCTTGATTCCGGCACTCCTGAGCGCACGGGCGAACCCCGCGGAAGTGATGAAGGAAGGTGGGCGAGGGAATTCCAGCCGGTTCGTCAATGCGCTCTCCCGCGTGCTTGTAATCGGACAGATCGCCCTCACGGCCACGCTGTTGATTGCGGCGACGTTGCAGGTGAAATCTGTGCGCAACCAGATCAAGGTCGACTACGGCTACGACGAGACCTCGGTCTATAGCGCGCGGATGGGCCTCTTCGAAGGCGACTACCCGACCTCGGAAGCGCGTCAGCAATTCTTTGCGCGCACGTTGCGCGCTTTACGGACGAATCCAGGATTTGCGGACGCGGCGATGACGTCGCGGTTTAGGATGACGTTTGGGAATTTTGGTCAATACGAAGTCGACGGCAAAACCTACGTAACGAATCGCGATCGGCCGCAGGGCAATTCTGAAGCGGTCTCTGACGGCTATTTTTCTGCACTAGGGTTGAAGATTCTGGAAGGCCGCGACTTTACGATCGAGGATAACGACGCCAAGCAACCGGTTGCGATCGTGAACAGCACTTTCGCGCGCAAATATTTTGGGAACGAGAGCGCAATCGGTCGGCGGATTCGGCAATTCAATGCCGCGAATCTGGAAGAATGGCGCACGATCGTGGGCGTGGTGCCGGATACGCTGATGCAGGGGCCGT
>JBDUAE010000191.1:0-4479 GCA_040004805.1 Chthoniobacterales bacterium
GGCCGAGATCGTATGGGCCCACGTTTTCGGGGAGGACGAGCGGGCCGAGAAACGGCACGCGCACCTGACCGCCGTGAGAATGGCCGGCGAGGAGGACATCGAAAAGATGGTCGCCCAGACGATCCGCCATGACGGGATAATGCAGTAAGAGGACCCGGCGCGCGGCGGCCGGCGGCGACTGAAGAGTTTGGAGCGAAGTCAGAGCGAGCCCAACGATTTCGAGATCGAAATTCGGAACGACGACGCTGCAATCGACCAGCCAGGCGCCGCCGGTTTCGGCAAAGGCTTTTTCGTATTCCGGGAAGGGCGCTTGGCTCAAGTAATCGTGATTACCGGGAGCGCCATAGACCGGCGCCTTGATCTGCCGGATAAAATTGAGCGCGGCCGGAGCGAAGGCTTTGTCTTCCACCAGATCGCCGGAAAAGCAGACGAAAGCCGGTTGCTGTCGGTTAATCGTGGCGATGACCTCGGCGGCATATTCCGCGTCGCCCTTGTAATGGAAATCGGTGAAGTGGACGAAACGCGCGCCGCCCCCCGGCGTGAGAGTCAATTCTCGGACGCAGATGTTGGTCGGCTCCACCCAGGACGCGTTGGCGTAGGCCGCGGTGGGCAGCGCGAAAGCCGTGAGGGTGAGGAATTTGCGGCGCGTCATCATGGTTTGGACGGGGCCAGACGGCGAAAAGTCATCTCAAACGTAGGACAAAGCATTTCCCGATCCGCTCAATTTTGCCTCGTCGAGGGCGGAGCGGAGGCGCACTTCGCCGGAGTTTAATCCGGCCAAATCAGCAACTGCATCAGCCGCGCGCCGCTCTCACTCAAGTGCGCGCCTTTGCCGCGGCCGGTGATGATGCCGCGCGTGAGATCGGAATAATTCCAGGCCTGCTTTTCCACGAAGGAGACGATCGGTTGCGCCACCGCTGTCTTGCCCGGCGCCACTTTCAGCGGAACGCCGGCGCGGTTGAAGGAAATTTCCCACGACGGGGGAGTGGTGTCGGCTGTTTTCCGGAGGAGCCACGGATAGCGTTCGGTGAGTTCGGGTTTCTTCGTGGCCGGCAAAGTCACCTGATAGAAGGTGTGTTCTTTCTCGAGAAATCGCGGCACGCTCAAATCCGGCTGCGCGTGTTGCGCGAGGTAAAACTTCGCGATGTCGATCCCCGCGAGGTTGATGCCGTTGTAAAGCCCGTGCCGGTTCGGATCGTTCTTTACGAAATGATCGTACCAGGCGTCGAAATGTCGGCTGAGGAGAAGATTCAATTCCAGATGCAAGTGGGCGCGCTCTCGGTCCAGACCAGTTCCGGTGTGGCCCATGATTCCGAGTCGCTGGCCTTTCGTCACTTTGCTTCCGGCGCGGACCGCGATCGAGGCGAGATGGCCGTAGAGGCTGTAATAATTTCCCCCGTCCCAACGATGCTCGACCACGACATAGTTGCCGTAATTTGAATAACCGGGGACGAGGTTGACGTAGACCACTTCGCCGTCGGCAATCGCGCGCACTTCGTCGAGCGGCTCGCCGCTGGCGTCGCGTCGCATCGGGCGGATATCGATCCCTTCGTGAAAGCGCGAGTAAACCAGGCCGCCCGGCGTTTCCACGGGATCGCGCACGAAACCGTATTGGCCGCCCTCCCACGGAGTCGATTTCACGCCTTTGAAATCGCGCGTGATGTATTGGTAGAATTCGGGACCGCCGCCGTGAAAAATCGCGTCGTTGTCGGTGGGCAACGCAATCGCCGCCGCGTTCGAGGATTCCTGCGCTCCGAGACGAGCGCAGCCGCCCAGAAGGAGAAGCAAAATTAGCCGACACGGGCTCATCGTTTCTTCTGTTCCCCGATCAAGCGCCAATCCTTTTTCATCTGCGCGATGTCCTTCTCGGTCAGGCCCGACGCGATATAAAGTTTTCCATCCGAAACCCGGCGATCGATCAGCAATTCGGCCACGTCTCGGCCGTTGACGAAAATGTAAAGACGAGTGCCGCGGTGCTCGAGGCTGAGAGTATCGAGCGCGAGTTTGCCGTGATCATCCAATTCAAAAAGCACCCCGAAACTCCCGTCCGCCGCGCGGTAGGGGGCGAAGGCCGCGACATCGCTCTCGGAAATAGTCGGGATTTTCTGAATAACGACGCTTTTCCCAGTAGCAATGGAATGAATCTGCGACGAAAAAGGATCGCCATCACGCGTATTCCCCTCAAGATGCACGCGGAGAATGGTGCGGTCTTTCCCGGCCTCGGACAGGACCGGAAAGAGGAGCGCGCAGAGAAAAAACGTCGCGATCCTGCGCATGGGCGATTGATAAAGGGTTTGACACTTTTTGCAACGCTTGGTGAGTACCGGCTCATGAAATGCACCCTGGCGGCGCTGTCGCTCGTCCTCGCCCTGTCCAGCGGTGCCCTGGCGCAGGAGACGAGCGAAGGTGCGCAGCCCGAGCGCAGGAGCTGGTTCAACCGGCTCAACCCCTTCAGCCATTCCGAAAAGCTGCCCGAGTACAATGACCCTCACATCCGGGGATTGGTTCTCTCACTCGAGTTGTCGCCCCAACCGGTAAAGCTCTCCGAAGTGCGCCAGTTGCGGGTGAAGGTGACGATCACGAATAAGGCGAAGCGCCCGATCACGCTCGAGTTTCCGGATTCGCAACGCTTCGAGATTTATCTGCGCAACGCCGCTGACGTCATTCTCGCCACCTGGTCGGATAATCACGCCTTCGCCGACGCGGCTGGCACCGTTTTCATTAATCCGCAGGAACACCTCGAATACGTCGAGACCATCGCCACGCGCGAGCTGACGCCGAATAAAGTCTTCACCGCGGAAGTGTTCTTCCCGAAATATCCCGAGCTGCGCGTGCGGCAGAAGTTTTTGACCGCGCCGTGACGCTCTTCAGCGACTACCACACGCATCCGCAAGGGCACCGTATCCAGCCCTACACGCGCGAACTCTTGCAGCCGTGGATCGAGAGTGCGCGGAGCAAAGGCTTAACCGACATCGCCTTTACCGATCACGATCGTTATCACGCGGGAGTTGATTTCGATCAAATCCAGCGGCTGCGCGAAGCGAATCCCGACGTGCAAATCCGAGCCGGGATCGAGCTGGACAACGATCCGGTTCGCTCCGCGGCCGGGCGTGCCTGGGTTGAGAAACATTGGGACAAACTCGATTTCGTTCTCGGCTCCGTCCATTTTCTCGACCGGCCCGATCAGATGTTCGATACCGTGCCCGAAGGCGCCAGCCAGTTCGACGGGCGCGAGATCGACGAGATCTACGCCGATTATTTCCGACGCGTGCGCGAGATGGCCGCGAGCGGCTTGGTCGATTGCCTGGCACACATCGATCTGATCAAGATCCACGGCCACCGCCCGTGCGGCGATGTGCGCGCGCTGGCGGCCGAGACACTCGATTTCATCGCGGCGCGCGGGCTGGCGATCGAGTTTTCCACCGCCGGCTGGAGGAAACCAGTGCACGAGCTTTACCCGTCCGATCCGATCATCGAGCTGGCCGTGGCGCGCGGCATCCCGTTCACCACTGCTTCCGATGCGCATTCCCACGCGCAACTGGGCGAAAACTACCCGCGGCTGGCGGAGAAGTTGAGCGCGGGTGGAATCGGCAATGTCGCCACCTTCGAACGCCATCGACCGCAAATGCGATCGCTCGGAATGGGGTAACCGGCAGGCGGCTTTCCGTTTCCCGGCAACCGACTTAGTTTCTCCCTCGCGCTGGCTCCGCCGACGTCTCCACGAGCCCGTTCTGAAACGCGTAGAGGATCAATCCGGCGACGTTCCGGACGCCGAGCTTGGCCATCAAATTTGTGCGATGCGTCTCCACCGTAGCCACGCTGATGAAAAGTTTACTCGCGATCTCCTTGCTCGTTTCCCCATTGGCAATCAACCGAATGACCTCCTGTTCGCGTGGACTAAGTATCCCTTGGTAACGCTTGGCGGGCTGCGCCAGCTCAGCACGCGGGAGTGGAGTCACGCCGCTGCTGCGCGAGGAAAAATATTGCTCGCCTCGTCCGACGCGGTCGACCGCGGCGAGGAAATCATCCCAGGTGTTCGTCTTTTCCACGAACCCTTTCGCGCCAGCGCGGAGCGCATCGACCAGCCGATCCTCCGTCGGATAAGCGGTGCAGAGGAGCACATGCGTCGAGCTCGAGACGCGTTTGATCTCGGGCACAATGTCGAGCCCGCGCTGATCCGGCAGATTTATATCGAGGATGAGAAGATCAGGCGCGTAGGTCTCGCAAGCGACAATGGCCGCGGCGGCCGTGCCCACTGAATCGACCACGACATAGCTCGCCGACTCTCGGCTCAGGGTTGTGGCAATCAATTCCCGCATGAAGATGTGGTCGTCCACCACGACAATGCGAATAGGGCTGGGCGTCAGCGTCTTGGCTGTCGCGACTGGCTTGGCACTCATATTTCGACCTACAGGAAAACCATGAGGCCGGGACGATAGGCGATACAAGCACAATCGCCACCGCAATCTGCGGAAAATC
>JBDUAE010000192.1:0-4473 GCA_040004805.1 Chthoniobacterales bacterium
CGCTCGATCTGCTTCAGCTTGCTCATCGCCTGCGAAGCCTTCGACGCGACCTGCCGGAAACGGTCGTAAAACTCCCGGAGCCGCGCGATTTCCTTCTGCTGATTGTTGTAGGACGCGAGCTGCTGTTCGTAGTTCGCCTCGCGCTGGCTGAGAAACGCGGAGTAATTGCCGGTGTAGCCGACCAGCTTTTGCTCCGCGATGTCGTAGACGCTTTCCACCACTTCATCCATGAATTGCCGGTCATGCGAAATGAGGAGGAGCGCGCCCGAGTAATTCTTCAAATAATCCTGCAACCAAAGCAGCGATAGAAGATCGAGATGATTCGTCGGCTCATCGAGCAACAACAGATCCGGCTCCATCACCAACAAGCGGGAGAGATGCGCGCGCATGACCCAGCCGCCGCTCATTTCCTTCGCCGGGCGATCAAAGTCCGATTCGCGATAGCCCAGCCCACGCAACATTTTCTTCGCCTTCGCGTCCACTTGCGGATCGGTCAGCGCCTCGTGTTTCGCGTGCGCTTCCAGATATTCTGGGCCGCTAACGGTTCCGGCTTTTTCCAAGGTGTGCAGTTGCGCCTCCAGCGCCGGCACTTCACCGGCGCGACCTGTCGCAATCTCCAAAACTGTCTCCTCGCCCACCGGCTCGCTCTCCTGCGGCAAATAGCCGACCATCGTCCATTCATCGCGTTCGATGGTGCCGCCATCCGGCGTGTCTTTCTTCAGGATGACGTTGAAGAGCGTCGACTTCCCCGCGCCGTTCGGTCCCACCAGCGCGACCCGTTCTCCGTAGTTCACCGTCATGGTGGCGTTCTCAAAGAGAGTCCGCCCGCCCATGGTTTTTCGGAGATCGCGAATCGTCAGCATGACAAACAGGGTAACGCCGGGCGCCCCGGCGGACGCGAACGCTACGGTCCCGCGCCTCCCGCTGCAAGCGCCCCCGGCATTTTCGGAGGGGGACGACGTTTCGCGGGCCGTCTATGACCTGAGCGGATTTATCCTTCACGGCCGGCTCACTGGAGGAAAGGCGTCCGGCTGGGAACGCCACTTGCTTTAGTAGAGGGTGCCGGGGCGATTTCTCTCATCGCTTGTTTGTGCATCGCGCGGTTCTCCACCGCGATGTTTTGGGAACACTGCGTCGATCTCTATTTATGAATTTGCCTTATACCTTCGAACTCCTCTCCGCGACGAACCAGCAGCGCTACGGCTTCATCAAATTACGCGGTCGCATGGCCGATCGAGAAGTGCGCCAGATGGCCGAGGCCGGTCTGGTGCAGGCGACTTTTAACGACGGGAAGCCAGGCTCTTTCACGTCGATCAATCGCATTCTCGACCGTGGATATGCATTTCTCCAAACATTTTCCGGACGCGGGACGGCAGTGGCCGATCGCAGATTGCCGTCGTAGCCGACCACTGGTGCTATTCGGGGAGATCACCGGCGCGCAGACGGATTTGCGCGAACGCGGATGCGGTTTCTTCGTGCATCGGGCCGCGGCCGATATTAAAGAAAGCGCCATGGACATTGTTCTTGGAATTCGCGGCAAAGTTTTGGCGACGTTAGGGTTGGCCGTTTTAGTTTCGTCGCCTGCCTTCGGCTTGGAGACCACGGGCGCGGCGGACCCGACTTTCAACTCCGCTTCGTTTACCAATGGCCAGGCGAGCGTGACCTTGATTCAGCCGGACGGGAAATTTCTCGTGGCCGGCAGTTTCGCGAAGGCGAACGGCGTGAGCCGGAGGAATATCGTGCGGTTCAATCCGGATGGAACGCTGGACGCGGGATTTAACCCTGGGACGGGAACCGATTTCGGGATTACCGGCATGTCGCTGCAGCCGGATAACAAGATTCTGATCTACAACGGCTTTAGTACGGTCAATGGCGTGCCGCGTTTTGCGGGAATTGCGCGTTTGAACAGCGATGGCTCGCTCGAGACGGGATTCAATCCCGGTAACGTGATCTCGTATGACGGGCTCGACGATGGAATGGGGAATGCCACCTCCAATGGATCGGTCTCCGCCGTGGTCTTGCAGCCGGACGGGAAGATAGTGGTCTTCGGTTATTTTTATTACATCATCACCGGCCCGGGGACGAGTGTGCCGCGGTCGGGCGTAGCTCGTTTCAATAGTGATGGGACGTTTGATGCCAGCTACAATCCCGGGACGGGCTTCACGAGTACCGCGGGCCCCGGGATCGCGGGGGCAAGTTATGTGGCGCGCCAAAACGTGGCGCCGAACGATGGCAAAATAGTCGTCTCCGGTGCGTTCGACGGCTACAACGGCTCGCCGGTGCCGGGGCTGGCGCGGCTCGATGTGAACGGCGTGTTGGATCCTTCGTTCACGCCGGGAACGGCCACGCCGCCTGAACTAGTGGGTGGAATTTTCGTGCAGGCGGATGACCAGATCGTGGTCTACGGCGGGTTTACTAGTTTTAACGGCGCGGCGCGGAATGCGATCGTCCGGCTGACCACGGCGGGCGCAGTGGACCCGGGCTTCAGCACCGGATTGCTCAAGGATTACGGCGATCAGGGAACGATCAACGGGGTCGCGCAGCAAGCGGACGGGAAGCTGGTAGTGGTCGGCTATTTTCACTCGCTCGGCGGCGTGAGCGCGAACAATGTCGCCCGCCTGGAAACGAACGGAACGCGCGACGCTACGTTTGGGGCGATTGGAGCCGGGCCGTCGAGTTTCAACGTAACTGCGGTCACCGTGCGAGCGAGCGACCAGAAGATCCTGCTCGGCGGCTGGTTCCCGACCTACGACGGCGTGCTTCGCAATAACATCGTTCTGGCGAATACCGACGGAACAGCCGACACCGTCTTCGCGCCTTCACTGGGATTGACCGATAACGGACCAGAAATCTACGCGGTGGTTTCGCAGCCAGACGGAAAGACCATTCTCGCGGGACTGTTCACTTCCTTTAATGGCGTGCCGTTGCATAACATCGTGCGTTTGAATCCAGATGGGACGCGCGACACATCGTTCGGAATTACCTTGGGCACGACTCGATCGGTCCGGGCGATGGTAGTCCAGCCGAACGGCCAGATCATCATCGTCGGCACCTTCACCGCGATCGATGGTGTGGCGCAGGGGCGGGTGGCGCGACTCAATGCCGATGGGACGGTGGACCCGACGTTCAATCCCGGAACTGGGCCGGATAATATCTGCTACGCGGTGGCGTTGGACGCGGCGGGGAATGTCTACGTAGGCGGCTCTTTCAAAAATGTAAACGGCACGCCGCGCGCGGGCGTGGCGAAATTATCCTCTACCGGCGCGTTGGACATGACCTTCAATCCCGGGAGCGGTTTCGATGGTATCGTCTTTGCGATCGCGCCGCCCACCGGAGCGGCCGGGCCAGTCATCGGCGGTTCTTTTGCGAATTATAATGGCGCACCCGCTGGTCGTATCGCGCGCCTCGACGCAACCACGGGCGCACGCGACGCAGGTTTCTCGTGTAGTTTTAATGGTACCGTGCGAGCGCTGTTCCCGGTCTCGGGTGGCGGCTATCTCGTGGGGGGCAGTTTTTCGTCGTACAATAACGGAGCGGCGGTGGGACGCTCCCGTCTCGCTCGCGTCTTGAATAGTGGCGCGCTGGATACCACTTTTGTCGGTCCTACGATCGGGGGCACGGTTCGCGCTTTCGCGGTGCAAGGCAATGGCAAGGTTGTAGCCGGTGGCTCTTTTACCGGCATCGGCTTTGCCCAAATCGCTCGCTTCGCTGCGACTGGCACGTTGGATTCGACTTTCAGTACCGGGACGGGTGCGATCAGTTCACCGCCCACCACTTTCGTCCTCAATAATTCCTCCGTGGATGCGCTCGCTTTCCAAGCGGATGGTAAATTGCTCGCGACCGGAATTTTCAACCAATACAACGGCGTGCCACATTTCGGCGCGGTCCGATTGGGCAGCAATCTCGCCTTCAGCGCAGTCTCACGAAAAACCCACGGCGCGTCCGGCACGTTCGACATTCCGCTTCCGGTTACTGGCAACGTCGGCGTCGAATGCCGGAGCGGAGGCCCTACTAACGATCACCACATCGTGTTTACGCTTGCCGGCAATGTCACCTATCAGGACGCGTCTGTTAGCCCTGGCACCGGCTCGGTCACCACCATCAGCGGCAATGGCACGTCCACGGTGCAGGTCGACCTCACTGGTGTCACCAACCTGCAGACCCTCACGGTTAACCTCATCGGCGTCAGTGATGGCTTGAACATGGCCAACCTCTCGGTCCCGGTGGGCATCCTTTTAGGCGACACTAATGGAAATGGCAGTGTCACCTCTACCGACATCGCGCAGGCGAAATCTCAGTCCGGTCAAGCGGTCGGTGCGTCGAATTTTCGCACGGATGTGAATGCCAACGGCGGTACGATCAATTCGTCCGATGTCGCCCAGGTGAAATCGCAATCTGGCAACACCCTGCCTACTGCTCCAACCGCCGCGCAACGCCGGTAAGACGTGATCGCTTCGGTCGCGAAACCTCGCG
>JBDUAE010000193.1:0-4463 GCA_040004805.1 Chthoniobacterales bacterium
AAAGCGAAACCGCCGCTGGAAGAATTAGCCGACATCATGAAGCTAGTCGGCGCCGCGGAAAAGGAGCTCGATGGAAAAGGGCGCGTCCTGCTGCGTTATTCGGGAACGGAACCGAAAATCCGCTTACTGATTGAAGGCCGCGAAGCGGCACAGATCAACCGGCAGGCGGATCGAATCGCGGACGCGCTGCAGCACGCGATCGGAGAGTAGAGGATTTTATCGGTCGAAATATGACGTTGCATCTAATCATCGAGGCGCTGCTCTTCGGCGCGCAAAAACCGCTGACCACGCGCGAACTGCTGAGCGCAATCAAAGGCGCGGAGGACGAAGCGACATCGAACGATTTCAAACGAGTCACCGAAGCGGAGATCGCGGCCGGGCTGGAACAACTCAAGCTCGATTACGTCGCGCAGGGTCACGCTTTTCAACTCTTGGAGAAGGCGGAAGGCTGGCAACTGGCGAGCGACCCGGCCTACGCGCTTTGGGTGCGACAACTTTTCCCGGCCGTCAAACCCGCCCGCCTCACGCCGCCGGCGCTTGAGACGCTAGCCATCATTGCCTATCGGCAGCCGATCACGCGAGCCGATGTGGAAGCAGTGCGCGGAGTCGCGGTGGACGGCGTGCTACAAAGCCTGATGGAACGCGGGCTGGTAAAAATAGGCGGCCGCGCCGAAGTGCCGGGCCGACCTTTGCTCTACGAGACCACGCAATTTTTTCTCGAGCACTTCGGTCTGCGGAATCTGGACGAACTGCCGAATTCTGAGGAATTACGGCGGCGTTATCTGCCGTCGGCGCCCCTGCCCGCCATGCCCGCAGCGGAAGCGGTGCAGCCCGAACTGGGCCCTCTCAGCGAGGTCGCGAACGCCGCGGCGCCGGAGTCGGAAGCGACACCCGAAGCGAACATTTGATTCGTTAGGCCGAAGCGGTTTTGCGCTCAGGTTGCGCGCGGTGCTCGGGCGGAATTGGCTCGTGGGCGAGCTGGACTTTTTTCAATTCGATCTTGGCAAAACTTAAAATTACCGGCGCGAGCACGACTCCGGAGATTCCCATCAAACGCTCGCCGATGACCATGGAAAGGAGCATGAGCCACATTGGATGATCGAGGCGGCCGCCGATGATGCGGCTGTTGAGGAAGTATTCCAGCTTGTGGATGACGATGAGAAAAATAAAGGCCCAGCCTGCGGTCATGGGCGAGACGGTGAAGGCCACGCCGATGATGATGGTATTGCTGATAAGATTGCCGACGATCGGGAACAAGCCGCAGGCAAAAGTGAGGATGATGACCAGGCTGGCGTAGGGCAGGCCCACCGTAAAAACGAAGATCGCAGTGAGCGTGGCGTTGATCGCGGAAATGATAATCTGGGCTCCCATCACCGTCGCAAAACTGCGGTAGAACGAGCCGAAGCGATCCTGAATCCTCGAGGTGTAATAGTTGTAAAGATCGGCTTTGGGCCGGCCTTTCGCGCGCCGCGCCTCGAAGGCGGGATTTAGGAAGACGCAGACCGCGATGACGATGCCGATGAGAAGAAAGAGGAATTCTTTGGTGGCCACGCGCACATATTTTCCGAGATCACCCAAGGTATTTTGGACGCTATCGAGCGCGACCACGCGGAGGCTGTCGATGTCGGTAAACGGCAATTCAATCCCGTGCTCGGCGGCGAAACGCACCACGATCGGGATCGCCGTGACGACGATTTTCGGGAGGGCGACGAAGGCGGCTTTGAGAAAGAAAACGAAGCCGCTGAAGGCCGCCGCGATGAGGATAACGAAGAGGACGGCCGCGATCCATTTCTTCCCGAAGAGGACGAGCTTGGTCAGGGCCAGGTAACAAAAGAGCGCGGCGAGAAAGGGCGTCCCGAGATGAAGGACGGCGATGAAGATCAGGAGCACCGCGAAAACAGCGTAGGAAATGGCAACTGGTCTTGGCATGGGATCACGCGCGGGCGCTCTCCAGATTATCTTCGAATTCGCATCCTGCCACGACGGTTTTGTGGCGGTCCGCGACTTGAGCTTGGTTCTTGCCAAGTCTGCGGCGAAACCGATCATGTTCTCCATGAACCGATTTGCCTTTCGCTGCGGACGATGGTTGCTGGCCGGTCTCACCCTGACCAGCTTAAGCGGTTGCGGTAGTTACAACCGGCTTGTCTCTCTCGATCAAAAAGTGAACAAGCAGTGGGCCGACGTGCAATCGGTTTACCAACGGCGTGCGGATTTGATTCCCAACCTCGTGAATACGGTGCAAGGCGCGGCGAATTTCGAGAAGTCGACGCTCACCGAAGTGACGAACGCGCGCGCCAGTGTCGGCCAGGTGAAACTGGATCCGAGCAAAGCGCCGACCGATGCCGCGCAACTCGAGCAATTCCAACAAGCGCAGGGACAATTGAGCACGGCGCTCTCGCGGCTTCTGGTGGTGACCGAAAATTATCCGCAACTGCGGGCGACGGAAGCGTTCCAGAATTTGCAGGCGCAACTCGAGGGAACGGAAAACCGCATTTCGGTGGAGCGCAGTAATTTCAACGCCGCGGTGCAGGATTATAATACCGCGCTCCAGCGTTTCCCGACGAACATGTTGAACAAAATGTTCGGTTTCAAAGAGCGACCATTCTTCAACGCTCAGCCCGGGTCGGAGAAGGCGCCGTCGGTAAACTTCGGCGCGTTCGGGAATACGCCTCCACCCGCGCCGCCGGTGCCGCAACCCAGGGCTATGGTCGGCAATCCGAGCGCGGCTCCTTCGCTCGCACCGACGCCGTAGCTGCTGCGTTCCCTGTTCGCACGCGGGCGTGCTATCTTTCATTCCGATGCGTTTTCTTTCCGCTGCATTCGCCGTCGCACTCGGGCTCGTCTGCACGACGCACGCGGCTGAGGTGATGCCGCCGAAACCGGCTGGCTATTTTAACGACTACGCGGGGATCGTTTCCAAGGAAGCGGCCGGCCGATTTAACGAGCAGCTCGCCCAATTCGAACGCGAGACGTCCGATCAAGTGGTGGTCGCAGTCTTCCCGAAGATGCAGAGCGATTCGGACGTGGCCGACTACGCGCAACGCATCTTCCAGAGTTGGAAAATCGGCGATGCGACGAAGCGGAACGGCGTGCTGCTTTTGGTCTTCGTCCAGGAGCACCAGATCCGCATCCAAACCGGATATGGAGTGGAAGGTGCGCTCCCGGATGCGACGGCCTACGACATCACGGAACGGCGCATTAAGCCAAAGTTTAGAACCGGCGATTACGAGGGCGGATTGACCGTGGGGATCAACTCGATCTGCCAGGCGATCAAAGGCGAATACAAGGGCACCGGCAAAACCGAGGCCGAAGGGAAGACGCACAGTTCGGGCAGCATCCGGTCTCTTCTGCCGTTTCTTATTTTCATCATCATTCTGATCGTGATTTCACGCCGTTCCTCCCGTCGCGGCGGCAGCGGATGGGGATACAGCGGAATGGGCGGCCCGTTTGTTGGCGGATGGGGCGGCGGTGGTGGCGGATGGTCCGGCGGCTCCTCCGGCGGGGGCGGCTTTAGCGGGTTCAGCGGGGGTGGCGGTTCCAGCGGGGGTGGCGGCGCGGGCTCGAGCTGGTAACTTCCCCATGCGCTCGAAAGAATTTCTCGCCCGGCTCGATCATCAACGCATCAGCGGCGCGATCGCGGCGGCGGAATTAAAGACGTCGGGTGAGATCCGGGTTTACATCCAGCGAGGAGAGACGGCGGATGATCCGCTCGTGCTCGCACAGAAGAAGTTTCTCGAGTTCGGGATGGAAAAAACGGCGGAGCGCAATGCGATTTTGATCCTGGTGGCACCGCGGGCGCGGAAGTTTGCGGTCGTCGGCGATGAAGCGGTGCATCAGAAATGCGGCGAACAATTTTGGCAGGAACTGGTCGCGAGTATGCGCGTTCATTTTCAGCAGGAGAAATTCACTGATGCTTTAGTCGAAGCGATCGAGAGCGCGGGCCAGCTTCTGGCCGCCCATTTCCCGCGCCGTCCCGGCGATTTGAATCAGCTACCCGACGGCGTGATTGAAGAATGAGCCTCGCGCGAACGGTAGCGGCTTCTCGTCTGTGGACGAAAGTCTTGCGTCGTTCGTCGCCAATTGGTACGGTTTGATTTCTCCGAGCCGCACCGGTTTCGGATTCCGCATATGAACGTCACCGGCACGATCGAAGCGATTCTCAATCAGAAGTCAGGTGAGATTTGGTCTGTCTCGCCGACGGCCACGGTTTACGAGGCGGTCGCAAAAATGGCGGAAAAAAACGTGGGCGCGCTCGTGGTGATGGAGGGCGACCAACTCGTCGGAATTCTCTCGGAGCGCGATTACACCCGCAAAGTCATGCTCTGCGGGAAGCGTTCGCGCGAGACCGCGGTGAGCGAAATCATGTCGACGGAATTGAAGACGGTCGAGCCGAAGGAAGGCGTGGACGATTGCCTGCGGTTCATGACGGAAAAGCGCGTCCGGCATTTACCGGTGGTGGCGGA
>JBDUAE010000194.1:0-4454 GCA_040004805.1 Chthoniobacterales bacterium
GCGCCGAAGAGGAAGAGCAGCGGCCAGACGATGCTGATGATGCACCAGGGCGTTTTGTAATGGACGATGCTGTAGGCCATGAGGGTGCCGACACCGTAGATCGCGAGATAACGGGGGCTGATTTCGCGAAACTTCTGGCAAAAGAGACAGGCCACCAATCCGATCGCGATCGCGATCTCGTAGCGACCGATAAGCATGAGCCAGTAATACCATGGCTTCTCGTGGCCGTTGCCGTTGCTGCCGGTTTCGAACCACGTTCCGAAGGTTTGGTAGAGTCCCTTTAATCCGTTCCAGTTTAGGAACGTGCCCGAGTAGAGAAAAATGATAGCCGCCGCGCTGAGAAAGATGACGATCGTGAGATCGAGCGAACTCCAGCTTTGCTCGGCTGGCCGCGTGTTCTCGGCTGGCGTGATTCTTTGCGAGATCCAAGCCACGCCGAAGGCGATGGCCGCGCAGCCGAGATGGATAATGTAGGTCTCTTTCGTCAGAATCATTCCGCAGGTTCCCAATCCCGCGCACCAGAGATACGACGTGGTCCCGCGCCGCCAGAGACCGATTAATCCGAGGATGAAGAGCATCGAAAAAAGCTGGAGCCAAACTTCGTGGATCGAGTAACGGCCGTAGAAAACGAAACCGGGCGAGACCGCCATCGCTAACGCCGCCAAACGGGCGGCGGTGCGCCCGACAAAGGGCTCGAATTTAAACGACAACCAAACGCAGGCGATGCTGGCTAGCACCACCGGCAAGCGCAGCACCCAGATGTTTCGGCCGAAAAGCGTCTGCGCGAGGAAGAGAATGTAGAAATGAAGCGGTCCGTGATAATTCGTGGGGTCGTAGCGGTAAAACCCCGTCTTCGTCATCTGGTCGACGAACCAGCCGTTAATGCCCTCGTCGAAGTGCGCCGGCTTCATCCCCAGGAGGAGAAATCGCAGGAACGCCGCCAGCGCCACGATCAGCCACGGCGTCCAGTCCATCTCCCTCAGCGTCCGGCCCCACGCTTCCGTCCGTTCGTCCCACGAAAGAGAATCTGCTCGCGCCTCTTCGGCGGCACTGCTAGTACGCCCAGCGATGCGCATTCTCATAACCGGTGGCTGTGGATTCATCGGGAGCAACTTTGTTCGCTATGTTTTGCAACATTACAAGCCCGCGGAAGTGAGCAACGTGGATGTGCTCACTTACGCCGGCAACCTCGCCAACCTGGATGGCGTGGTCGAGGAACACGGCTCCCGTTACGAATTTTTTCAGGCTGACATCGCCAATACCAACCAGATGGACACACTCCTGAGTGAGCATCTTTTTTACGCGGTGGTGAATTTCGCGGCGGAATCGCATGTCGATCGCAGCATCAATTCGCCGCAGAATTTCATCCACACCAATATCGTCGGCACTAGCATCCTCCTCGATTGCGCTCGCCGGCACGGGGTGCAGCGCTTCGTGCAAGTTTCGACCGATGAAGTTTATGGCTCGTTAGGCGCGACCGGAAGATTTACCGAGCAATCGCCGATCGAGCCCAGTTCTCCTTATTCTGCGAGTAAAGCCGGAGCCGATCTCATCGCCCTCGCCAGCCACAAGACGTTTGGCCAGGACGTAGTCGTGACCCGTTGCTCGAACAATTACGGCCCCTACCAATTCCCGGAAAAACTGATCCCGCTCATGATCATTAAGGCGATGCGCGATGAGCCACTCCCGGTCTATGGCGACGGGCAGAACGTGCGCGACTGGATTCACGTGGAAGACCACTGTGCGGGGATCGTGGCCGCGCTTTTTGAAGGTAAAGCGGGGAGCGTTTACAACTTTGGCGGCAATAGTGAGATGGTGAATCTGGAAGTGGTGAAGCTGATTCTGGACAAGCTCGAAAAACCGCACAGCCTCATCAGCTACGTGACCGATCGGCTGGGGCACGACCGCCGTTATGCGATCGATTCCAGCTTTGCGGAAAAAGAGCTGAAGTGGAAACCGCTTCATGACTTCCGGGAAGGCCTCGAGTCCACCATCGATTGGTATCTGAACAATCGCGGCTGGTGGCAGCCGTTGCTCGAGCGCGCCGAGCGCTACTAGCCGCTTCGCATTGGCGGCTGCAAGTTGACGCCCCTCGGGCCTCCCTGTTAATTCAAAACGTGCCGACCGAGATCAAACTTTACAGCCGGGAATGGTGTTCGTGGTGCATGGACGCGAAAGAATTCCTGACCGAGCGCGGGTATAAATTTACCGAAGTGGATGTAGGACAAGATCGAGACGCCTACAAGGAAATGACCGAGTTGTCGGATCAAACCTACGTCCCGACCCTCGTCGCGGGAGAGGAAGTGCTGGCTAATTTCGATACGGATCAACTCGAGAAGTTCCTGAGCGAGCACGGAATCACGCCTTAATGCTGTTTGGCCTTTTTTTGACCCTCGGCGTGGCTGTCCTCAGCGTCGCCTTGCGGAGTTATCAGAGCTCGCTTGCGCAAAAGGCGGGCGCTCTCGGCATTCTGGTCACGACGTTTCTTTTCGCGTATTTTCTCAGCGGGAATTGGATCGTCGGCCTCGCGGCCACGCTGGCGTGGCTGTTTCTGCCCTGGCTGGAAATCCTCACGCGCATCCGGGTTCTCCGCCTGCCGAAGGAAAAGGCGCTGCGGCCGAAAAGCCCGCCTTCGCCGGATGTTTTCCCCACTTTGAACGAGATATCCCGCGAGATTGAGAACGAAGGATTCGCGCACATCAACGATGCCGGCTGGGATTGGGAGGATTATAAACAATTCTTCCGTCTCTTCTACAAAGAGGAAGACCGCTCCCAAGCCACCATCTGCCTGAACGAGCAACACGATCTCTCGTTTTATTATCTGCGAATTTCTTCGCGCGCGCGGGACGGCATTATCTGGACGACGTGGAATTATCCACTCTCCTATGGGCTGAAACTTACCCCGCAGTTCCGAATCAATCGCGAGCGGCCGGACCAATCATTCTGGCAGCTCTACCAGAGCCACAAGGAATATCTACGGCTCAATCAGGTGGAGACAGACGTGATCGCGCCCATGGATGAAGACCGCATTCAAACGGAGATCGAAAACGATCTGCGCGATCAGATCGCCCATAATGTCGAACAGGGCGTCCTCAAATCGGCCAATGAAAAGGAAGTGAAATATTCCTGGCGCGGGATGATTTATCTTTGGTGCCAGTTCCTGCTCGATCTCGTTCGTCTCTGAGTTCGGACAGGATTTACAGGACTGCCAGGATTGAAGCACGGCACTCGCCGTGCTTCCGAGAAAATCCGAGGCAATCCTGTAAATGCTATCCGAGACGCAACCGTCAGACTTTCATCACTTCGGCTTCCTTCCGCTCGAAGTGTTCGTCGATCGATTTGACGTATTTGTCGGTTAATTTTTGCACGTCCGCTTCCGCATCGCGCAGACCATCTTCGGTCAGGTCGCCGGCAGTTTTCAACTTCTTCGCTTCATCGATGGCATGCCGCCGGTTCGTTCGCACCCGCACCCGTGCTTCCTCCGCCATCTGCTTGAGCGATTTCACCAGATCCTTGCGACGCTCTTCGGAAAGCTCCGGGATCGGCAGCCGAATCAGTTTCCCATCGACCAGAGGTTGAATCCCGAGCTTTGATTCCTTCAACGCCTTCTCGATGTCCTTCACAGTCGAGGCGTCGAACGGCTGCACCACTAACAGGCGCGGCTCGGGCGTGGTAATGAGCGCGAGCTGCTTCAATTTCATCATGGAGCCGTAGGCTTCCACGTCCACGTTTTCCACCAGTGCCGGAGAAGCTTTGCCCGTCCGGACCGCAGAAAATTCGTGGATCATATAGTCCACGCTCTTCTCCATCGTCTCTTCCGTCTCGAATAGGATTTCTTCAGCACTCATCGGTCAGACATTTCATCAGCAATCAAAATTCAGCAATCGCCAATCCCGGCCAGCTTCACTCGCTCACGATCGTCCCGACCTTCCGCCCCAGCACCACTTCGGTAAAATTGCTCGGTGTATTCATGTCGAAAACGATGATCGGGATTTTGTTATCCATGCACAGGCTGAAGGCGGTCGAGTCCATCACCTGTAGGCGCTTCGTCAGCGCCTCGTTGTAAGTAATCGTCTCGTAACGCTTCGCCTCGGGATTTTTAGCCGGATCGGAATCGTAGATGCCGTCCACTTTTGTCGCTTTCAAAATGACGTCCGCGCGAATCTCGCTCGCGCGCAAAGCTGCGGTCGTGTCCGTGGAAAAATAAGGGTTCCCCGTCCCGGCGACGAAGATGACGACGCGTCCCAATTCCAGATGTCGGATAGCGCGCCCGAGGATGAAAGGCTCGGCCACGTTTTGCATCTCGATCGCGGTTTGCACGCGCGTCTCCACCCCGATTTCATCCAGCGCGCTTTTCAAAGCGAGACCGTTGATCACGGTCGCGAGCATGCCCATGTAATCCGCCGTCGTCCGATCCATTCCGCGGTGACTCGCGGAGAGGCCGCGCCAAATAT
>JBDUAE010000195.1:0-4438 GCA_040004805.1 Chthoniobacterales bacterium
CGATACCAATGGCTGGCTCGCCACCCATGTCGTCTGCGTCACGCTCGGCTACGCCTCCACTTTCCTCGCCGGCTTCCTTGCACTCGTCTACATCGTGCGCGGCGCTTTTACCTCCTCCCTCGATCGCGCCACCGCGCAATCGCTCGCGCGCATGGTCTACGGCATCGTTTGTTTCGCCACGCTTTTCAGCTTTGTCGGCACCATCCTTGGCGGGATTTGGGCGGATCAATCCTGGGGCCGTTTCTGGGGTTGGGACCCGAAGGAGAACGGCGCCCTCCTCATCGTGCTTTGGAACGCCATCATCCTGCATGCGCGCTGGGGTGGACTCGTTAGGCAACGCGGCCTCATGCTCCTGGCGGTATTTGGCAATGTCGTCACCGCCTGGTCGTGGTTTGGCGTCAATATGCTCGGCATCGGCCTCCATTCCTACGGCTTCATGGAAAGCGCCTTCCCCTGGCTGATCGCGTTCTGTGCCAGCCAACTCGTTTTCATCGCCATCGGCGCGCTCCCGGCTCACACCTGGCGCAGCCAACTCGAAGGTCCGGTGCCGGCGAAGAGTGTCGGCTAACGATCCATCAACGCCAGCACTCGATCCTTTTTCGCGCCGTAATCGAGCGCGCGAAACCGACGAATCTCCTCCAGCCGCCGCATCCCGTTCAGCGTATCGAGAAATCGCGTGTAACTCGCGGCCAGCTCGGTGCACTCGAGATAACGGCCGCGCAAATTAGCGTCGTGAAAGGCGCCGGGATTTTGCGAGGCGAAGAGATGAAAGCGGAGCCAGCGGCGGTCCGTTCGCGACACTTTTTGCGTCTTTCGGAAAAACGCGACGAACAGGAGCAGGACAAGATACGTGTCGACTCGCGCCTGCAGCTCCAGATTCCGCGCGTATTCCTCGGAGTAAATCTCCCGTTCGCCCCGCTGGAACTGTAAGGCGGCGTGCAACGCGTGGTTGATTTCCTCCACGAACGCGATCAGCGATCGAATATTGCCGTCATTCAATCCTCCGCGCGGATCGTGCCGCTCCAGTTGGTCAATCAGCCAGCGTGAATAATAAATCCCCACATAAAGTTGATCGTCGGCCCGGCGCAGAAAAGTCCGCGCCAGCTCGCTCAACTCGCGCGCGGAAGCGCCGGCCGCCTTGCTCAGTTGCGCGCAGCGTCTTCGATCGATGATGCAATCCTCCAGATTGATTCCGACCTGCGCGTAAGTCCGCTCGAACAGCTTCTGAATCTGGCTAAAGAGCGTCTCGGTCATGGCCGGTTAAATCTTGCCTCACACGAAGGACACAACGGAATACGAAGGAAGAAACGACCTGTCCACCATCCCCCTTTGTGAAACTTTGTGTCCGTTGTGTGAGACATTCCTAGAAAATCTTAGGGCAGCAATCGCCATCCAGATTTAGCAATTGATCGGAGAGCCGGTTGAGCGCGAGCCGCACGTCGCGAAAGCGCTCGGCCAGACCTTCGAAAACGTCGCTTAATTCACAGCGCCGCGCCGTCGCATGCGAGGCCACCAGTTGGTAATTCGAACGGCCCACTTCTTCGTAAAATTTCAAATCCGGTGCGCCCCGTTGGCTCCGCCGTTGCGTGTTCTCGGGGAAAATCCCGGTGATAAAGAGCGAATAATTACCGACATGAGCGCGCAAGAGGAAAGCCTGTTCCGGAGAAGCTTTCGTTAGGGCAATTAACATGTCGGAGATGTATTGCCGGCCGCGCTCATCGCCCAAATGAGGAGCCTGCATTCCGCTGATGCGCGAAAAAGTTTCGAGGAGCGAGGCGACATAATCGCATAATTTGCGATCGGTAATTCCGGCCTGCTGCAAGACGTGCCGGGCCAGCACGTAGAAATAAAAATGCGAAGAGATCGAGAGCTGATTCGCATTCGAAAGAATCGCGTGCACCAAGCGCGGAGAATCCAAAACCGCGTCCCGCGTCGCTTGATCGCTCAACAGATCGACCAGAGAAACGCCCTCCGTTTGCGAACGCGCCAGCGTTCGCACGACGAAATCGAAATCCGAGGCGGTGAACCGCTCCCGACAATTCGCCCTGATCATCGAGTAACCATCCTGAGCATCGCGTGTGCCATTGGCAAGCACAGTCGCGGCCTTGCGCTGAACGCTTGCGATGCCGCGCAGAGTTTCTTTAGGCTACGCGGATGAGAATTCAGAAAGTCTTCATCGGCGGCGCTCTTCTTTTTGCCGGCGTGACCGCTGTGCTCGGTAACGGCGGCGCTTGGCAGGTCGGCGTGCCTTTGACCGGAAACGCGGCGGCGTCGGATAAGGGGCGCTCGACTGATATCGCGCTCGAGGACGAGTTGCTCACGATCGATCTTCACCAGGAATTCGCCGCGATCGAGGTGCGCTACAAAATGCGGAACACCGGCGGCCAGGTCACGCAGGATTTTTTCTTTCCGGTCGAGCGCTGGGCGGCTTCGGAAAGTGAAGAAGGGGCCGAGGGTGGCAAGCCAGCCGATCTGGAGGATTACCGGATCACAGCCGATAAAACAGAACTCAAATCGAAGAACATTCCTTCACCGGAAAAGCCCGCAGTCGTGGTCGATGAACACTGGGGCGAGTTCCCGCCCGCGACCAAGCTTTGGAAAAAATCGGAGATCCCGTTCGCTCCAAAACAAGAGCGTGAAATCGTCATCCGGTACCGGGTCGCTTACAGCGGGAGCGATGGATCCGTGTCGGATGATGGTCATAACAGCGAGCACGTTCTCGTATATTCGCTCTCGCCCGCCGCGACCTGGAAGGGGAAAATCGTGACTGGGAAGATCGTGGTAAATCTCCTCCTCCCGCGGCCGGAGGAAGTGGAGATCGCGAATCCGAAGGATCGCTTCCAGAAAATAACCGACACGCGCACCGAGTGGACTTTCAAGGATCTGGAGCCGACTCTCGCCGATGATTTGAAGATCGTGGTGCACCCGCGGCAGGACAGTTATCCGGTTCACAGTGGACCCGAGGCCGCGGAAGGCGACGAGCAACCGCTCCGCGAATACGTCTTCGAGGGGCCGCATTATTTTTTTATGCACTCAGATTTCGACGCCGTGGCCAGCTCCACCCTGCCCGCGGCGGGCGGCAAAACATACGACATCAAAAACGTGAAGGGTTTCCCGGCTGACAATGCCTGGGCCGAAGGCAAACCCGATGACGGGATTGGCGAAAGCATCACGCTCGACGTGAAACGCCCGCTCCCGCTCGACGAGATTTTAATCATGCCCGGCTATCGCAGCACGCAGAGTCCTGCGCTCTGGAAGAAGAACAATCGCGTCGCAGAATTAGAGGTGACCTTGAACGGCAACCACACCTTCACTGCAAAAATTCCGGATGAAGAATTCACCGAACTCTACCCGATCCCGGTGCGTGATTACGCCGAGCCGGTGAAGACGGTGAAGCTCGTGATCAAAGGCGTGCATCGCGGCACGGCTGGCCACGACACCTGTATTTCCTCGCTCCGTTTGCGGGGCATCTTGACCGAGAAACCCCAGTTCCAACCGGCGCGGTGAAGCGGACATGGGCGTTGGTCGCGGCGGTGCTTGCGGCCGCTGCGCCGCTCGCGCGCGGGACCCAGATCACGCTCCCGGTTTATCTCGAGGACAACCACGCCGGGTCGTTTTACTGGCTGGCGCAGCATCTGGATCTCGAAGAGCCGTGCACGCTCCTGCACTTCGACGCGCACAGTGATGCTTCCGCGATTTTCGATTCCGATGTGATTCGCGCCCGCCTCCGCCGGGTGGACTCGACCGCAGAACGCGCGCGGATTTTAGCCGACTGGCGGAAACAGGGCGCGGTGCAGTGTTTTAACTGGATCGAGCCGCTCCTGCCGGCGCCGATCGCGGACGTAATCTGGATTCCGCGCGAGCATCTCGATCCAGAAGCCGCCAAAAAATTAGCCGACAACGCCGCGGACCTGCTCGATAGCCAACTCGAGGCTGCTCCACGCGCTGCGGGAAAATTTCGGCCGCGCCTTCACGTCACGGGCCGGGATGCGCTCGACGCGGCGATTCCGACCGGACGCGCAATCGTAGCGACGATCGATCTCGATTATTTCGCCGATATTCCGCCTAACGAATGCGCGGAAGCGTTCGAGCGAGTTTGGTCGTCTGTGACGGAACTACGCGATCTGCGCGCGATTACGATCGCGATTTCGCGTCCCTTTTTGCACAGCGACGAACAGGCCGATCAGTTGGTGCAAATGGCATTGCGAGCTGCGCTCTCGCTTCCCACCGCCACTATTCAGTTCGAGCCGTTTCAAATGGTGGCTAACGACCAATCGACCCGCGCCAAGGAATTGCGGAAGCAAGGGCTCGACGTTCCAAGTTTCGATCTCGTGAAAGCCTCGCCCGCGCTGCGCGCGCTCTTGCTCAGAGCCGGCGACCGGATTGCGGTGTTGGACGAGAGCGCGCGCTACCAGCAACTGCTGCACGATTGGCGGGA
>JBDUAE010000196.1:0-4426 GCA_040004805.1 Chthoniobacterales bacterium
GTCGCGCCTTCCCCATGCAGCGGAATCGCGCCGCGTTCGATCTCATCCCGCTGCCGCATCCATCCGGCGCTTCACCGTGGCATCGCATCCCTCCCGGCAAAGCGCTCCTCGGAAAAGCTATGCGCCTGATCGCGCGCCATCCCGCCATGAAGCCCGCATTACGCGGCGCGATTGCAGAAGGACAAAACGACCCTTCCAAACGAATAGAGAACGTGTCGTCGTCTGAACGATTAAAATTATGAACGGACAAAATCGCGAACTCGTGGCCAAGGTCCCGCAGGTCACCCTTCTCTTCTGGATCATTAAAATCCTGGCGACCACGCTCGGCGAAACCGGCGGCGATGCCGTCACCATGTCGTGGCTGGGGGAGGCGAGTGGCCATGGCAACGGTAACGGTTATCTCATCGGCACCGCCCTCTTCGGCGTCATCTTCATTGCGGCCGTGCTCATACAAATCAAAGCGGCGAAATTTCACCCGTTCCTCTACTGGCTCACCATTGTCGCCACCACCACCGTCGGCACCACCCTGGCCGACTATTGCACCCGCTCGCTCGGCATCGGCTACACCGGCGGCTCCACCATCCTCCTGGTCCTCGTCATTGCGTCGCTCCTCTTCTGGCGTTGGTCCACCGGGAGCATCTCGATCGAGACCGTGAACACGCCGAAAGTGGAAATCTTCTACTGGGTCACAATCATGTTCTCGCAGACCCTCGGAACCGCCCTCGGCGACTGGGTCGCGGATACGAATGGCATGGGCTACGTCGGTGCGGCCGCGGTCTTCGGCGGACTCCTCGCCGTGACCGCGCTTCTCTATTACTTCACCAGCCTCTCACACGCGGTTTTGTTTTGGGCCGCCTTCATCCTCACCCGACCGCTCGGCGCAGTGGTCGGCGATTTCCTCGATAAACCGATCGCGCAAGGCGGATTGCACCTCAGCCGTTACACCGCCTCGGCCGCGCTGCTGGTAGCGATCGTCCTCCTGATCCTGATCTTCCCGCAAAAGCCGGCGGCGAAGGCGCATTGAGCGCCGTGCTCTCAAAAGAGCAACTCACCCCGAAACCAGTGGCGGAGTAGTTTGAATAAGACGGCCAAGAGCGCCAAGACAAGACCGATAAGCGAACCCCAGCGTGTCGCCCAGCGCATCCGGTTGTTTGGCACCATCCCCTTACTTATTAAGGAGATCGATAATTTCGTCCAACGACTAGCGTGAACTACCCGCAATTCCGCTGCGTTGACGCAACCCCGCGCTCCGGATAAGACGGAGCGCGTGAAGTCCGGCCAATCCCCCCGCTCCAGTTCCGGGCCCTGGCTCGTTGGTCTCGGCGCCGCGCTTTGGGGAACGGAGAGCGCCTGGCGCATTCCGCTGAATGATCTCTTCGATGCCCGCGTCATCGTCTTTTGGGAGCACGTCGTCATCCTGCTCATGTTCCTCCCCATTCTCCTCCCGCAGCTCGGCGAACTGCGCAAAATCTCCCGCGCCGGCTGGGGCTACATCGCCTTTTCCGCCTTCGCCGGGTCCGCGGTCGGCACCGTCTTCTTCACCCTCGCGCTCAAGAACGGCAACCCCACCGTCGTCAACGTCATCCTCAATATTCAGCCCCTCATTTCCACCCTCGGCGCCTTCCTCCTTTTCCACGATCGCCTGACGCCGCGCTTCTTCCTTTTTGGCGGCATCGCCATCGTCGCCGGCATTTTTCTCTCGGTCGAACATCCGACACTCATCGGCGTCTCCTTCGCCGAAGCGGGGTTGAATCTCGGCACCGGTTACGCCCTCATCTGCGCCTTGTTTTGGGGGCTTTCCACCGTCGCCGGGCGCGGCGTCATGGTCCACATCCCGCTCCGCCTCGCCGCCAGTCTCCGCATTTTGATCGGCCTGTTTTGCATGACCGTGATCCTGCTCGCCTACGGCAAACTCAACGCCCTCGATCTCTGGCCCGCCGCCGCCCAGGCGCGCCCCTTCACCGCCATCGGCGCCTTCCTTCTCCTCGCCTCCATCTCCGGCGGCATCCCGCTCCTATTTTACTTCGAAGGGCTCCGCCGCACCCGCGCGTCCACTGCCGGCTATTTTGAAATGCTCCAAACCCTCGCCGCGGTTTGCGTCACCTGGGGGTTCTTCCACGCCGCCCTCCATCTCCATCAAGTCATCGCCGCGATCATCCTCATCGCCGCCGTCTTCATGGTGCAAAAAGCGCAGGCCACCGTGGAAGCCGAGCCCGCTCGTTAGGCGATTCGCCGTTTACGGCACCACCACGCGGAAATACCGCGCCGAGCCCGCGCCGCCCGTCTGCGAACCATTATCCGTCCACGAGATCAGACTGCCCGTCCCCGGGAAATCCGGCGTGATCGATTGCCAGCCGTCCGTCAGCCCATTCTTCCATTGCACCCGATAAGTGATCCCCGGCTGGCTCGTCCACCGGATCGTCGACCCGCTCCCGGCTCGCACGATATCCTGGATCACCACCTGCGGATCGCCGTTCGGGATCGCGCCCGGCACGAAGAGATCGCTCAGATCCAGCGCCGTCGCCGCCCCGCCCAGGTTTGGCGGCAGGCCGAAGATTTTCAGGAACGTCCGCAAAGTCGAGCTGTGCGTGTAGTGCACCGAATTATGATACCCGCCGCCCTTCGCCAGCGGCGAAAGCACGATCATCCCGATCGGCCCATCGCTCCCGCTCGCGCCCTCATCCCAGGTGATAATGAGCAGCCCGTTATTCTGGAACGCCGCCGACTGCAAAATAGCCGGCACCTGTTGCGAGAGGAAGGTGTCCCCCTGCGCGATCGTCCCATCATGCATGTCGTTAATGATGTTCGGAGTGATGAAATTATAATGCGCCACCGTCCCGTTCGCCAGATCGGTCGGTAGCTCCGTCAACGGCCGCATCTGCGTCGTGCAATTAGCCGCCACCACATCGTCGAAAAACGCGAAAGGATTATGCTTCACCGCATACGGGTAAGTATCCGTCAGCGGACAAGTCGATCCCGTGATGTTCTCCTGATACGTCTTCCACGAGATCCCGCTGTTCTTCAGCCGCGTCACCAGATGATTCGTCGTCATCTGATGATTGCTCGAAGGCGGATTATCGTTCGTAATCCCGAACCCCGTCCCCGCCTCCAGCCACAGATAATTCGGCTCGCTCGGATGATTCCCCGGCGGGTTGAAGTACTGCTCCGCGTACGACGCCATCGGCAGCAGCGTATTATTGATGTAAGGCGCGCTCGCGCTCCCATGGATGCTCGACCAATTATGATTCTCCATCAGGATAATGAAGACCGAGCCACTGCGATCGATCTGGATCGCCCCCGCAGTCGCCGCCGAAATTCCAAGACACGCCACCGCCACCAGCCAGCCACGCAATTTCATCCGCCCGGTATAGCGACCTGCCCGCCCCGCCGCGAGGCAAATTTCCAGCCACGGATCAGCTTTGCTTTTCAGCGCTGAAGTAGGAATAAA
Source organism: Chthoniobacterales bacterium (assembly GCA_040004805.1). GTDB lineage: Bacteria > Verrucomicrobiota > Verrucomicrobiia > Chthoniobacterales > UBA10450 > JACCTI01. The sequence continues at coordinate 3,449 of JBDUAE010000196.1, forward strand.
CCGCCTATCGCAAGGGAGATCCCCAAAACACGCTGCCAAGTCACGGGCTCATGGAATAAGACGAAACCCGCTAACGCCATGATCGCAGCACCACCCGCCAAGATCGCCGGGACCGCCGAGAGTGGACCGCCCCGTTGGAACAGCATGAAAAAAGCAATTGTCCCCGCACCCACGCAGATACCGGTCAGCGCCGCATAACTGAAACCTTCCCCGCTAAACTTCTGATTCCAGCGGCCGGTAAAATAAAGGAAAGCCAGATAGCAAACGATAGTCAGGGCTGCGATTGCTTCGACGACGAACCCGCCGAGCCCGTCTCCGATGCCAGCGGAAGCCAGGCGGGTAAATATCTGGTGCGCTCCATAGAGAACAGCCGCCACCACCGCATACCAAAACCAAGGTGCCACCCGGAATTCATACGGCACCACGGCAGCAAGGGCAATTTTCCCAGACTCGGAAACGAGAGCGGAAACGCCGCTTCCATCGCTGGCGAGATTTCAAACTATCCCACCACCAAAAAATCCCCATCCATGTTTAATCCACGAAAATCCGTGGCAAAATCCCGCCTTCCGCATTTCCCCTCCCCAACTTTCTATTTCCTACTTCCTACTTCCTACTTCCTACTTCCCACTTTCCCCAAAATGCACCGCTTCCACCTCCCCGCTTCCGATTGGTCTCCCGCCCCCCTCCTCACCGGCCCCGAAGCGCACCACGCCCGCACCGTCCTCCGCCTCCAGCCCGGCGCTAAAGTCGTCCTCTTCGATGGGCACGGCCGCGAAATGACCGCCCAGATCACCGAGATCGATTCCCGCCAGATCGCCCTCCGCCAGCTTCACCAAAGCCAGACCCCGCCCCTCCGCTGCCAGATCACCCTCGGCCAAGCCATCCCCAAAGGGAAAAACATGGACCTCATCGTCCAGAAAGCCGTCGAGATCGGCGCCGCCGCCATCGTCCCCATCATCTCCGATCGCACCATCGTCC
>JBDUAE010000197.1:0-4415 GCA_040004805.1 Chthoniobacterales bacterium
GCCAGCGACATGCTCGTCATTCCCGATCCGACGACGGCGTGGATCGATCCCTTTAATGCCGAGCCGACCCTCAGCCTGATTTGCACCATCGTCGATCCGATTACGCGCGAGCCGTACGATCGCGATCCGCGCGGCGTGGCGGAAAAAGCGGAAGCCTATTTGCTCAGCACCGGAATAGCCGACACTGCGTCATTCGGCCCGGAAGCGGAATTTTTTATCTTCGACGAAGTCCGTTTCGACTACACCCACAATTCCTCCTTCCATCTCGTCGACAGCTCGGAAGGCCATTGGAATAGCGGCAAAGAGGAATTCCCGAATCTCGGCTACAAAATTCGCGCCAAAGAAGGCTATTTCCCCGTCTCACCCGCGGATACGCAACAGGACATCCGCAACGAGATGTGTCTGGAATTGGAGAAGGCCGGCATCCCGATCGAGCGCCATCATCACGAGGTCGCCACCGCGGGTCAGGCAGAAATCGACATCCGCTTCGCGCCGATGAAACAGATGAGCGATTGGATGCAGTACTACAAATACATCATCCGCAATGTCGCCAAGAAGCACGGCAAGACCGTCACGTTTATGCCGAAGCCGCTCTTCGGCGACAACGGTTCCGGGATGCACACGCACATGTCGCTTTGGAAGGAAGGCAAACCCCTTTTCGCCGGCAACGGCTACGCCGGTTTGAGTGAGATGGCGCTCTTCTTCATCGGCGGAATTTTACGCCATGCACCCGCGCTCACCTGCATCACGAACCCGACCACGAATAGCTACAAGCGCCTCGTCCCCGGGTTCGAGGCGCCCGTCAATCTCGCCTACTCCGCGCGCAACCGTTCCGCGGCCATCCGCATTCCCACTTACTCCGCGAATCCGAAATCGAAACGAGTCGAATTTCGGACGCCGGACTCGGCCGCGAATCCCTACATCGCTTTTTCTGCGCTGCTCCTCGCCGGCTTGGATGGCATTCAGAACCGGATCGATCCGGGCGATCCTCTCGACAAAAATCTTTACGAACTCCCGCCGGAAGAATTGGCGCAAGTCCCGAGCGTTCCCGATTCGCTCAGCGGCGCCATCCAGGCTCTCGAAGCGGACCACGCTTTTCTGCTCAAAGGCGACGTCTTCAACGCTGACTTCATCAAAAACTGGCTCGAGATGAAGCAGAAAGAATACGACGCGCTCCGTGTCCGCCCGCATCCCTACGAGTTTGCGATGTATTTCGACGTGTAAGGGAATTGCTTGGCTTTAAGAGGCGCGCCCCGATGCCCGCTCTTTTCAGCGCGGGCGTCTTGGTCCATCTTACCAGAATGAAGACTCTACTTGCGCTCCCGCTGCTTCCGTTTGTCCTCGCATTCTGCGCTTGCGTCGCTTGCGGCGAAACGTCGCCCGCACCGAAAGCGACTGACACTGGCATCGAAGGTGTGATGACAATCAGCCCGATCAAAGGAGGCCCCATCCGCCAGGGCGAACAAAACTCGAAACCCCTCCCCGCAACCCCGTTTATCGTCCGGCAAGGCGGTAGCGAAGTAGCCTCCTTCGAGACGGACGCTGCCGGACACTTTCGCGTTTCTCTTCCGCCGGGAAAATACGATGTCGTGGCGCGCGATAATCAACACAAATTTGGCGGTTGGGGTCCATTTCCAGTCGAGGTCACGGCGGGCAAAATGACGACCGTGACCTGGGATTGCGACAGCGGATTGCGCTAGCGCGTTCCCCGACTGCTGTCGGCTAATTTTCATGAGAATCGCCGTCGCTCAGATCGCTTGCGCGCTGGGCGATCCGCTGGCGAATCTCGAAAAGATCCGTGCGTTCGCACAACGCGCTAAGGATGCGGGCGCGGAGCTCGTTCTCTTCCCGGAAATGGCGGACACTGGGTATGATATGGCGACGATCAAACGCGCCGCCAGTTCGTGGGATCGGGGCGCGGTGCCGGCGTTGCGGGAAATCGCGCAAAATCTTTCGCTGACCGTGATATGCGGCGTCTCAGAACGCGAAGCCGATCGCCTTTTTAACACGCAGATAATCGTCGACGCCACCGGAGAAATCGCGGCGAAGTATCGGAAGACGCATCTCTTCGCGCCTGCTCCCATCCACGAAGATGAGTGCATCACTCGTGGTGAGGAATTAGCCGTCTTCGTCCAACACGAATTCCGCTTCGGATTAAGCATCTGCTACGACCTACGTTTCCCGGAATTTTACCGCGCTCTCGCTCTTGGCCGGATGGCGAATGTCTTCCTGAACTCATCGGCGTGGCCCTTTCCGCGGACCGAGCATCTGCGAATTTTGGCAGCGGCGCGTGCGATTGAAAACCAGAGCTACCTCGTGCTGGCGAATCGCGTAGGCACCGATGCCGGAGTCACCTTTTGCGGCGGCTCTGCGATTATCGATCCCACAGGCACCATCCTCGCCGCGGCCGCGGAGGAGGGTGAAGAATTAATCGTCGCAGAGTTGTCGGCTAATTTGCTCGAACGCACTCGCGCGGCGATGCCGGTTTTCGCACATCGGCGACCGGATGTTTACGCGGCCGCGGGGTTCGACCCATGACCGTCGCCCCCTCTCGCAAGCTTCTCCGGGTTCTCGGAATCGGCTTCGGCATCGCGATTCTCGTCGGGAACACGATCGGGTCCGGTATTCTGCGTAATCCGGGCGTGGTCGCGGGCCACCTTCCCTCGGTCACGCTTTTCCTCGGCGTCTGGATTGCAGGCGGCGTCTACGCATTACTCGGTTCTAACGCCGTTGCCGAGGTCGCCGCCATGACCTCGGAATCGGGCGGCTATACCGTTTTCGTGCGGCGCGGCCTTGGGCCGTATTTTGGGTTTGTGGTGGGTTGGAGCGACTGGCTTTCCACCTGCACCAGCGCGTCGGCGGCCGCGATTGTTATTGCCGAGTCGGTCAATTTTCTACTGCACGGCTACCAACTCAGCGCGCCTTTGGTTGCCGCCACCGTCCTGCTCGGATTTACCCTGGTGCAATGGCGCGGAGTTCGCTCAGCCAGCACCGCGCAAAACCTCACCACCATCCTCAAGGCGCTCGCTTTTCTGGCGTTCATCGCGATCTGCTTCGCTTGGTCGGGCACGCCTGAGCCCAGTGTCGCCTCTCCCATTGTCCCACAAGGCAAAGCCCTTTTCGTCGCGCTCGTGCTCGCCTTTCAGGCCGTCATCTTCACCTACGATGGCTGGGTCGGGCCCGCTTATTTCGCGGGAGAACTGGAAGATCCAGCGCGCCAATTACCGCGCAGTATTTTCGGCGGCGTCCTCGCGGTCATCACTATTTATCTCCTGATGAATTTCGCCTTGCTCCACGTCCTCCCGATCGAGCGCCTCGCCAATAACGAGTTCGCCGCCGGCAGTGTCGCAGCCATCGTCTTCGGTCCGAATGGTGAAGCCATCCTGCGCGTGCTGGTTATTCTCGCCTTGCTCAGCGCGATCAACGCCTACCTCCTGATGGGCTCGCGCACCTTCTTCGCGCTCAGCCACGCCACTGGTTTTCGTGCCGGCGGGAATGTCAACCACGGCGGCACTCCGCAGGTGGCGTTGCTCGCGAGCGCGGTGATCGCGACCGCCTTTGTTCTCACTGGAAGTTATGAGCGAGTCATCGCGGTGACGGCTTTTCTTTTCGTCGCCAATTACGTCTTCACCTATCTCAGTCTATTCGCGTTGCGTCTGCGCGAACCCGACACCATCCGTCCCTACCGCGCCTGGGGTCACCCTTGGTCCACCGGCCTCATCCTCTTGATCTCGGTGGGGTTATTGTTCGGGGCGCTCGTGGCCGATCCCTGGAATAGCATCGCCTCGATTGTGCTCCTTCTAGTCAGCTATCCCATCTTCCGATTCCTGCTTCGAGGGCAGGCTGCGAGCGTCCCCGGTGATCGCTCGCCGTAAATTGCCTTGCATCTTCCGGGCGCAGCCTCATCTTCAAAGACACGATGAATCTTCTAGCCAGCTTGATGAACTTCGGAGGGCCCGATCTTATCGTTATCCTTCTGATTGTCCTCGTGCTTTTCGGCGCGAAAAAATTACCGGAACTTGCGCGTGGCATGGGCCAGGCGATCAAGGAATTCCAGAAAGCGAAAGACGAGTTCAGCGACGAGCTGCATTCGTCGGGCAAGACCGATATGGCCGCCCGTCCCGCGCCTTCCACGGTTCCGCGGATTGAGAACGCGCCGGTCGAGAATGCTCCCCGGCCTGCCGCCAGCCAGACGGTCGAGCCCGGCCGCCCGGTTTAGCCGACACGGTAGCTGAAAGTTCGAGACGCCGTTGCTTCGCGGCGGTTCCTCGCTGGAGAGTGTCATGCATTCTATCCATCAGCGCAGAATTTCCTTCAGCCAAACTGAGGCAACCCTCGGGCTTGGGAAGCAAAGTCGACTGGGCGGCGTCATCCTGAGTCGCGCAGACGACGAAGGATCCCGCACTGGGTGCTGA
>JBDUAE010000012.1:0-14974 GCA_040004805.1 Chthoniobacterales bacterium
ACGGCAAATCGCTCTTGCTCGATTCCCGCACCGCGGGCGACGAGCCCTACATGCTCGCGAATAATTTAAAAGATGTCGTCGTCCTCGTAGATGTGGACCGGGTGAAGAGCGGCCGTTTCGCGATCAAGGAATTCAAAGCCGACACGCTTTTGCTCGATGACGGCCTGCAATATCTCCGTCTCAAGCATCGACTCGACATTGTCCTGATCGATCGCCAGGCGCCCTTTGGGAACGAATACCTTCTCCCGCGCGGCACCTTGCGCGAGCCACCGAGAAATTTGCGACGCGCCAGTTACATCTTCATCACGAAGTGCACCGAGGAATCGAACGACGACCTCATCGTCCGCATCCGGAAATACAATCGGACTGCGGAAATCATCGAATGCGCGCACAAACCGACGCATCTCCAGAACGTCTTTACCGGTGAACAACTGACGCTCGAAAAACTGCGCGGCACATTTGTCGGCTCTTTTTGCGGAATCGCCGCGCCGGAAAGTTTCGAAGACGGATTACGGAAGCTCGGCGCGCGAATCGAGCTCTCGAAACATTTCACCGATCACCACCGCTACGATGAAGCGGAGCTGCAAACCTTTATCAACCGCTGTCTCCGGCGCGACCTCGCCATGATCGTAACCACGGAGAAAGACGCCGTCCGTTTTCCGCGTCTGATGAACCCGGAGGTTCCAATTTATTTTCTGCGGGTGGAGATCGAAATCCTGAGCGGCCACGAAAGCTGGGATCACTGCGTAGCTCGCATCTGCCAGCCGCAGCCACTGCTCTCACCCGAGCGTTTCTTTTCCTGAAGTACCTCATCCAACGAACACAAAGTTTCACAAAAAATCTCAGCTCGCACCGCACCGTCCAAATGGCTTCCGCGAGGACGTTCCTAGTTCGATTTTGTAAACTGGAAACGGAGAATTGTGGATTGTATCGAAGGAGGCTCCCCGCTAATTCTCACGGATGGATGCAAAATTGTGCGGAAAAATGATTCAGCTCGCCCTCGGGCTGGTCCTCGGCGTGACCTCGATGGCCTCAGCTGCCACGCTCACGGTCACGAATACAAACGACAGCGGCGCAGGCAGCCTGCGGGCGGCCATCAGCAGCGCGGCCGCTTCCGGAGATACGATCGATTTTAACCTGAGCACTCTCCCAGCCACGATCACGCTGACGAGCGCAGAGCTGGCGATCACCAAAAGTATGACCATCCGCGGACCGGGCGCGGATCAGCTCACGATCAGCGGCAATAATGCGCGGCGAGTAATCCGGACCACCCCAGCCGGTGCCGGCGGGAGCGGGGCGGTCACCGTCTCGGGCCTGACGATCGCCAACGGTGCTGCCACGGCCAACGGCGGCGGGATCGAGGTCGCGTTGGGGAGTCTGGCCCTTTTCCAATGCGTCGTCGCCAACAACACCGCGCCTGCCAATGGATCGATCGGTGGCGGAATCATGGCCGCAGCGGGCACCCGGCTGAGCGTGATCGACAGCGTCGTGCGGAATAATTCGAGTACCGGACTTGGCGGGGGCATCGGCACTCCGTCCAGCGGGCCCGGCGCGGAGCTGACGCTGGCGCGTTCGACGGTCTTGAACAATGCGACCACCGCCCCCAATTCGGCGGGAGGAGGAATTTTTGTTTCGCCCACCAGTTCCTGCACCATCGCCAGCACCCAGATTACGAGCAATTCCACTGCGATCGCCGGTGGAGGAATTTACAATCTCGGCTCAACCTCGATCCAGGGAGGAAGCGTCGTTTCGAACCAAGTCACTGCGGCGAGCGCGGAAGGCGGCGGCATTTCGAGCAGTGGCACTTTGCTTTTGACCGATGCGAGCATTTCGGGAAATACGGTGGTCGGTTCGAGTGGGATCGGCGGAGGGTTGGGTAATTCGGGCACTGCGACCATCACCCGCTGCACCTTCTCGGGAAACTCCGCCACTGGGCGGACCACGTCTCAACTCCAGGGCGGTGGAGGCATCAGTAACTCCGGGACGCTTTCGCTGACGAATTCCACCGTCTCCACTAATTCCATCACCACCGCAAATGGGGGCGGTGGTGGGATTCTCAATACCCCGAGCGGTGTGGCCACCCTGACGGCCTGCACCATCGCGTTCAACTCGTGCGTTTCATCCGCGGGAGGCGGGGTGGCCAGCGGCTCGGGAGGCACCGTGACTTGCCGCAATAACATCATTGCGCCGAACACCGCCGCCGCTGGTCCGAACATCGCTGCGGATGTTTTGGGCACTTTCACGACGCAGGGCTTTAATCTCATCGGCACGAACGGCGGCACGAACGGCTTTAACAACGTCGCCGGAGATCTGGTCGGCGGCACCGGCGGCGCGGTGATCAATCCTTTGCTCGATCCGCTGGCCGACAATGGTGGACCGACCCGGACGCACGCCTTGCAAACGGGCAGTCCCGCGATCGATGTCGGTAGCCCCGGTTTCGGCGTGGTGACGGATCAACGCGGTTCTGCCCGATTTATCGACATCCCGAGCGTGGCCGGTCTGGTGGGCGGCAACGCATCCGACATCGGCGCGGTTGAAAGTGCACCGCTTCAGCTCACGACTGCCGCGTCGCGCAAAGTCCACGGCGCCGTCGGTCCTTTTGACGTCACCCTTCCCCTCGCCGGCTCCCCGGGAGTGGAAGATCGGAACGGCGGCGGGTCTTTCACGGTGGCGCTTCGGTTTACCAATCCATTGACTGCCGGCACCGCGAGCGTCAGTGCCGGAATGGCGATAGTCGACGGCGTCGCCTTCAGCGGAAACGAGATGTTGATCAACCTTTCGGGTGTCACCAATGCGCAGCTCATAACTCTGACTGCGGATAACGTCGCCGACACGAACGGAGCTGTCGTCGGCCCGGTTAGCGTCACCGCCGGTTTCCTTGTCGGCGACACGAACGGAACTGGGATCGTCAATTCCTCGGATATCGCGCTGACCAAGGCCCAATCCGGCGCCGCAGTCACAGCAGGGAATTTCCGTCAGGATGTAAACCTTAGTGGCTCGATCAACGCCACCGACATCGGGCAGGTCAAAGGGCAATCGGGCACCTTCCTGCCTGCGCTACTGAAGCCGACTCTGCTCTTCGGCGACAATACCCGACCGGCTTCTCCCCGCTCGGAATAAGCAAATGGCGCCCGCCCTTCCAGCTACCCCTGCGTAATTTCCTTGCGGGGCAAAGCCGGCTGTCAGCAAGGTCGTCTGACCTTGGATCGGACCCTATCCCCCGTTTTGCGAAATATTGTGGCCTTTGTGGGAGGCAATCCCCGCCTAGGTCCAGGGCGAGACGCGCGAATCAAGCTGGAAGACCTGACCAGAAACAGCCGACATCGTATCCAGAAACGCGATGAAACGCGCTGCGTCGTCGACAGTATTGAACTTCCCGAGTTCGTGCATTTGCCGCGCGCTCTCTTTGTTTTCCCCCGTCATCGTCTCGGTAAACTTCGTTTCCAGAAATCCGGGCAACACGCAATTCACTCGCACGCTTCGTTTGCCCAGCTCGCGCGCCATCGTTTGCGTTAGCCCGATCAGGCCGGCCTTGGCCGCCGCGTAATTGCTCTGCCCGGACGTGCCGTAGCGCGCCGAAAACGAACCGATATTGATAATGTGTCCGCTGCGCTGTCGCATCATCGTTAGGCCGACGACCTGCGAGCAGAGAAACGCGCCGCGCAAATTAGCCGACATCACTGCGTCCCACGCTGCTTCCGTCATCTGCGCGCAGAGCGCGTCGGCACGCATGCCGGCATTGTTCACCAGCAAATCCACCGTCCCAAGCTCCCGGAAAAATGCGCGCACACTCTCCGGCGAAGTCACGTTGAGCAAATCACGTCCCGGAGCGTGCACTTCCAGGCCATCCTTTTCGAGCGCGGGCGCGAGAGCGTGCGCCAGGTCCCCCGCCCCGCCCGTGATCACCGCCACGCGTTTGCTCATGGCGCATCATTGGCCGTCCCTTTGAGGAAAAGCAAACGCACCCCGAGCCCGGCGCACGAATGCAAAAAGAGAACGCAATGGCTGAGAAATCCGAACTATTGGTCGAGGGCAAAAAGATTCCGGTCTCGAACCTGAAGAAGGTTCTTTATCCCAAAACCGGATTCACCAAGGGCGAAGTGATCGATTACTACATCCGGATCGCGCCGGTCCTGCTCCCGCATTTGAAAGACCGGCCGCTCACGATGAAACGCTACCCTAACGGCGTGGACGGAATGTTTTTCTACGAAAAGAACTGTCCATCGCACCGGCCGGATTGGGTGAAGACCGCGAAAGTTTGGAGTGAAGGCAACCAGCGCGACATGCACTACTGCCTCGCGCAAGATTTGCCGACATTGGTCTGGGCGGCCAATCTCGCTGATCTCGAATTACACACTTCGCTCGCCCGGAAGAAAGATGTGAGCCGGCCGACAATGATGGTCTTCGACCTCGACCCCGGGGCGCCGGCCGACATCGTGCAATGCTGTCAGGTCGGGCTCTGGCTGCGCGAACTATTAGCGGAGATGAAGCTGCAAAGTTTCGCGAAAACGAGCGGCTCGAAGGGATTGCAAATCTACGTCCCGCTCAACACGCCAGCCAGTTTTGCCGACACTAAAGCGTTGGCGCGGGCGCTGGCCGAACATCTTGAAACCGAGCACCCGGACTTGGTGGTGCACCGGATGTTAAAATCTCTCCGAAAGGGAAAAGTCTTGGTGGATTGGAGCCAAAACGACGAACACAAAACGACGGTGAACGTCTACTCCCTGCGCGCGAAAGAACAGCCGACAGTGTCCACTCCGGTCTCGTGGGAGGAAGTCGAAGCTTGTTTAAAAAAGAAAGACGCCAAGCGGCTTGTTTTCACGACCACCGATGTCTTGAAACGCGTCGGAAAAATGGGGGATCTCTTCGCGCCCGTCGCGAGCTTGAAACAGAAGTTGCCACTCCGTTATTCGAAACGGAGCGCTTTCACCGGGTCCAAACGAGCGGCAAAATAGGCTGGGATCAGCGCCGCGAGCGAGCAGATCAAGAAGGCCGCGACGCAGATAATAGCCACATCGCGTGGAACGACTTCCGCCGGGATCTGCGAAAACTGGTAGACCTGCCGCGGAAAAACTTCGATCCCGAAAGTCGATCCGAGCCATTGGCTGAACTCATTCCGATAGCGGATCAAAGCCATCCCCAGCCCAAGCCCAGAGAGAGTGCCAAAGAGGCCCACCACCATCCCCTGCGCAAGAAACACCCAAACGATCTGCCAGATATTGGCGCCGATCGCTTTCATGATCCCGATCTCCCGCGTCTTCTGCACCGTCACTGTGATCAACGTGTTCATGATTCCAAAAGCTGCGACGATCACGATAAAGAACAGCAGGAAAAACATCACCGTCCGCTCCAGTCGCACCGCTTCGAAAAATTGGCTGTTCATATCGATCCAGGTCTGCGCGAATTCCGGCGGCTTAAGGAATTTCGTGATCTCGTACTTCACTTTCTCGGCGCCGTAGGGATCAACCGTGCGCACGGTGATGCCGTGGAGCGCGTCTTCCAGGCCGTAGAGTTCCTGGCCGACATTGAGCGGGACGAGGAGAAACTCGGAATCGTGCAGATAATGGCCGGTCTCGAAAATGCCGGTAACGGTGAGCTCCTTCGGCAAGACGACGTCGCGGAGTTGATCAACCGCTTCCTTCTCCTGCGCAGGCTCCTTGTTCTCCAACTTCTTAAGGCCGTCGAGAATTGCCGTGAGGTTGCCGGGCGAATAAACGATCAATTTATCGCCGACGTCGATCGAAAGTTTTCGCGCCAGTTCCACGCCCAGCACCGCAGAATCGCCTTCGAGGTTCAGTTCGCCGCGAATGATAAATTTGTGCAACGGAATCACTTTCTCTTCCTCTTCCACGTCGATTCCGCGGATGAGCGGTGCCAGACGGCGGCCGTTGAATTCCACAATTACCGGCCCCTGCACGTAAGGCGCAGTCGCGACCACACCGGGCGTGTTCCTGATCTTCACGGTCAGGTCGCGCCAATCGCGCAGAACATCCTGGGTCGAGACGAGGATATGCGCGTCGAAATCGATCACCTTCTGCCGCAATTCGCGATCGAAGCCGGTCATGACCGAGATCACGAGGATGAGCACCGTCACGCCCAAAGTCACGCCGAGTACAGAGATAAGGGTGATGATCGAAACGAACGTCCGCTTCGGTTTCAAATAGCGAAGCGCCAGGAAAAGGCTGAACGGCAGTTTCAAATCGCGGATACCGTCGCGAGAAACCTCCGGCTTTCCAGCGCAATCACCGCGAGAGCGTTTGGCGCGTCCTTCCTGCTGCGGCTGCGCCATTATGAGACGCGGGCCGGTAGCATTCTGCGCAGCGCGCCGTCAAATCCGGACAGCGTGCAGCGATTGCGAGCCACTTCGTTCCCGCGTATCTGTCTTGCCCGATGGAACCCGCCACCGAACCTTTCGCCCGTCGCGCGCTTGCTCTCCTGGGCGCGGGGCCGTTCCGGCGTTACATCATGGGCTCGGCCGTTTCCGACACCGGCACCTGGATGCAGGTGATGGCGCAGGCGTGGGTGATGAGTTCGCTCACGGATCGGGCGCTTCTTCTCGGCATGGTCAATTTCGCGGCCGGCATCCCTACCCTTCTCCTCACGATGGTGGGCGGCTCAGCTGCGGATCGTTATGACAAACGCAAAATCCTGATCGCGGCGCAGATTATCCAATCGATCCTGGCCGCGATTCTCGGCACCCTGGTCTTGACCGGACTCATCCAGGTCTGGCACGTCATCGTCCTGGCGGCTTGTCTTGGGGTTTGCATCGCGTTTGAAATGCCGGCGATCTCCGCGCTAGTGCCGGAATTGGTGAAACACGAGCAAATCGCGACCGCGATTGCCCTGGATCGTTCCGTCTTTCACGGGTCGCGCCTCATCGGACCGTCCATCGCCGGAATGTTGGTGGCCTGGGTGGGGGCGGCCGCAGCTTTTTACGCGAATGCGCTCTCGTTTTTCGCGTTGATGGCGGCGTTACTCTCGCTCCCAGCCCGCGCCGTCGGGACAGCGGAAGAGGAACAAAAACGCCGGAGCGGCTTCAAGGATGGGCTGCGCTACGTGCGCTCGGATCGCACCATTCTCTGCATGATCGGCCTGATCGCACTCACCACGATATTCATCTTCCCGTTTCTCTCCGTCATGCTCCCGCTTTACGTCCGCAATATCCTGCACCTCGGCCCCGACCGCATGGGAATCCTCATGGCGGTTTCCGGGATCGGATCGCTCGTCGGCTCGTTAGGCTTGCTCAGCATCGCGCGGCACTGGCGTTTCCGTTTCATGACCGCCGCGGCCGTGATCGTGGCCGCCGCTCTTCTGGCGATGTCCCGCTTGGCTGATTTCACGTTAACCGCGATCTGTATGTGCATTCTCGCAGTCGCGCTCTCCACAAATTTCGGCCTTGCCGGCACCATTGTGCAGGAACGCGCGCCGTCGCACTTGCGCGGCCGCATTTCCGCGGTCTTCGGTTTGAGCTTCTTCGGGTTGATGCCGATTGCCGGGCTGCTCACGACCGGGCTTTCGGACCTCATCGGAATGCGCACCGCGCTCATGATTTCCGCTTTCTGCTTCGGTGCGGGGGCGCTCGTAGTGATGAACCTGGCCGGTCGCACCGTCGACGCGCCGTCGGTTGACCCGATGCCGGCAGTCGCCGTGGCCACGTCGAATTAAATGGCCTACCCGATTTCGTTCTCCACCTGCTGGAATTCCGGCCGCCATACCAAAGGCGAAGAGATGCTGCGCGAAATCAAAGACGAGCTCGGCTTCAGCCACATCGAACTCGGGCACGGCATCCGCATCTCGCTCATGCCGGGCATTCAGAAAATGTACGAGGCAGGTGAGGTTACCTTCAGCAGTCTGCACAATTTTTGTCCACTTCCGGTCGAGGTCATGCACGCGTCGCCGGATTGCTACAAATTTTCCGCCGGCACTTCGCGCGAGCGTGAGCGCGCGGTCAAGCAAACCCTCCAGACGATCGACTTCGCGCAACGCTTGGGTGCGCCTTTCGTGGTCCTACACTGTGGGCAGGTGCCGATGAATCCCATCACCGACGAGCTGATCGCGCTGGCAAAAAAAGGAGAACTGAACTCGCGCGCGTATGTGCGGCGCAAAATCAAGGCGGTGCAGAAGCGCGACGAACTGGCCCCGTGGCATCTCGAACGGGTGCGCGAGTGTTTGAAGCCAATCGTCGAATACGCCGCCACGAAAAATATCCGGCTCGGGGTGGAAGGCCGCCGCGGCTACGAAGAAATGCCGAACGAGCGCGAACTGCCCGCGCTCCTCGACGAACTGGATTCACCCTTCGCCGGCTACTGGCACGATTTCGGTCACATCCAGATCAAGGAAAATCTCGGCTTCCTCGATCACGCAGAATGGTTGCGCCTGATCGGCCCGCGCGCCTTCGGCTGCCATCTGCAAGACGTGATCTGGCCCGGGCAGGATCACCAGCCGCCCTTCGCGGGTCACGTGGATTTGGAGAAACTTGTTCCGCTTCTTCCTTCAACCTGCTTGTTTGTCTGGGAAATGAGCCCGCGTAAAAGCGCCGACGAAATCCGCCGCTCGGTCCAGATTTGGAAGGACCGTTTCGGAGAATGAAAAAGATACTCCTCTCAGTGGCCCAGGTGGCGGTCACGGTCGCGGTGCTCTTTTGGGTTTTTCATGATCCGCACAAGCGCGCCCAGATGGTCGAGGCGCTGCGCGCGGCGGACTATCGTTGGGTCGCCGCCGGGATCTTCGCTTACTGCCTGGTGGAATTCGTCGCCGCCATCCGCTGGTTCATTCTTCTCAAGGTGCAGAAGATTCACCTCAGCATTCCGCGCGTCTCCGGGTTGTTTTTGATTGGGATGTTTTACAACCAATTTCTGCCCGGCGGCACCGGCGGCGACATCATCAAGAGCTACCTATTGCTCAAGGAAACGCCAGGCCAGGCTACGGGCGCTCTTCTTGCCGTCGTCTTCGATCGCATGGTCGGACTCGTGGCGCTCATCGCCATCACCGGGACGTTGATCGCGTTGCGCTATGATTGGCTGACGCAACATCCCGAAACAAAACATCTTGTCTGGATCCTCATCGCCATTCTGGGCAGCGCCGTGCTCATGCTGGTGACTTCGTTCGCGGTCAGCGGTTTCAATCTCGCCCATTCACTCCCGGCGCGTTTTCCCGGCCGCGAAAAGTTAATCGAGCTCTCCGCCGCCTATCATCTCTACGCGCATCATTGGCGCGCGACGCTGGTCGCGTTTGCCGCTTCGGTCGTCGCGCATCTTTCGACTTTTGCGACGTTTCTCTGCGTCTCCTACGCCTTCCGCGCCCGCGTCCCGGTGCTTGATTTTTTTGCCATCATGCCGATCGAACGCACCATCTCTTCGTTGCCCATCAGCTTCGCCGGAGTTGGTCTGCGCGAGAAGATTTTCCAAGTCATGCTGCACGGACTTTGCGGCGTTCCGGAGGCGGTCGCCGTTCTCATCGGGTCGATGAGCTTCCTCGTCATGCTCATCTCCTGCGCGCCGGGTGGAATCGTTTATTTCTTCTACAAACCGAGCGGCCAAAAAGGCCACGTCAAGTTGAGCCAGATGCGCGGGGAAGTGGCGACGGTTGAGCATGAAATCGTCGACGCCGAGTAGGAAAGGCAGCGTCGGTCGTCCATTCGTTGCCGCGACTTTCGCGATGACTGCGGACGGTAAGATCACCACGCGTGAATTTACGCCGGTCGATTTCACTTCGCGCGAGGACAAGATGCATCTGCTCCGGCAGCGCTCGTTAGCCGACGCAGTCTTGGTGGGACACAGCACGCTGAGCAAGGACAACGTTCGGCTCGGATTGCCCAAGGGCGAACTGCGGGACGAGCGAATCGCGCGTGGCCAAACTCCCTCCCCCACCCGCGTGATCGTTTCCAACGAAGGCCGCATCGACCCGTCGCTCAAGATTTTCGCGTCCACCGTCGCGCCCATCCTCATTTTCTCCACCACCCGCATGCCGGCGCGCTATCAAAAGGAGCTGCGGAAATATGCGACGCTTCATCTCAGCGCGAAAAAAAAGGTCGATCTCGCCCGGATGCTGCAAACACTCCGCCACGAATACAAAGTGCGCTCGATCGCCTGCGAAGGCGGCGCTGCGCTTTTTCGCTCGATGCTGGAACTCGGACTAATCGATCAACTCAATCTGACGCTCGCTCCCTATCTTTTCGGCGGAACCAACGCTCCGACTTTGACCGGACTTGGTAAGACCTTTCTTCCGGCCAGCGTGCGCTGTTCGTTAGCCGACATGCGCACTGTGGGCGACGAGTGCTTCCTCACTTACCGGATCGGGAAGCGGCGCAGACCAAAATCGTAACGCGACTGTTACTTTCTCGAGCACACGGCTGCTTTCGTTGGTTTTAATTACGAGCCACCGTAGCTTCGCGCGCCAAGCTCACGAGCGACTTCCGCCAGAAAATGCACACCGGAAATTCCATTATCATGCACGCGCCGAAAGCGGCGATCTTTGAGACCGCGGCCAATCTTGAAGCCTGGCCGGACTTTCTGCCGCATTATCGTTACATCCGGTATCTGGAACGCGGTCCCACGCGTAATACGGTGATCATGGCCGCGACTCGTTCTGGAATTCCAATCTCTTGGACCTCGGAACAGTTCATCGACCGGGACAGGCTTGAGGTGCGTTTCCACCATCTTAAGGCTTTTACGAAAGGGATGGACGTCGTCTGGACTTTTGCCGACACCAGCGCTGGCGTGCGAGTGGAAATCGTCCACGATTTAAGCTTCCGAGTGCCGCCGCTGGCGCCAATTGCGGACGCGATCATCGGTCGATTCGTTATTCAACACATTGCGAGCCAGACCCTGCGCCACATGAAAACTTATCTGGAGGCGCGAGTTTGAGTCGGCAGATGCGCAAGGGAAAGGAACGCCGCGCCGTAATCACCGGGATTGGCCCCATCACGTGCATCGGAACCGGCCGTGAAGAATTCTGGCGGGGCCTGCGCGCGGAGCAGAGTGGGATCAAGCGCATCGCTGCATTTGATACGACTCCGTTTCATGCCCATTGCGGGGGCGAAATTCGCGATTGGGTGCCGGAAAATCATTTCCCGCCGCACCGGCTAAAGCGGCTCGATCGTTACGCGCAATTCGCGGTCGCCTCCGCCAAAATGGCGCTCGACGATGCCGGAATTCCGTACTCGAAGGAGATGCCGCAGGATCGCATCGGCGTCAGCTTCGGCACCGCCCTCGGCGGCATCGCCAACGCGGAAGATCAACACGCACACTTTCTAAAAAAAGGAACACGCGGCGTAAACCAAACCCTCGCGCTGCAGGTCTTCGGCGGCTCCGCGCATTCCAATATCGCGATTGAATTCGGCTTCCGCGGCGTCGGCACCACCAATTCCAACAGTTGCGCCAGCGGCACGGTCGCGGTCGGCGAGGCGCTCCGCTACATCCGCGATGATTTTGCCGATGTGATCATCGCCGGCGGCGCCGAAGCTCCCCTCAGCCCGCTCACCTTTGGCGCTTTCGCGATTATCAAAACCATGAGCCAGTCGACCGCCGACCCGGCGCAAGCTTGCCGCCCTTTTGATCTGGAGCGCGACGGCTTCGTCATGGGCGAAGGCGCCGCTTCCCTCGTGCTCGAAGAACTGGAGCACGCACAAAAGCGCGGCGCGCACATTTATGCGGAAGTCCTCGGCTACAGTCTTAACAACGACGCTTTTCACATGACCTCTCCGCTTCCGAGCGGTGAAGCATGCGTGCGCGCGATGCGTGATGCGCTGGCCGATGCCGATCTCGCGCCAGATCAAATCGATTACGTCAACGCACACGCCAGTTCCACCCAGCTCAACGACAGCACGGAGACAATGGCTTTGAAGCAGGTCTTCGGCGCACACGCCCAGACGATGTCGGTGAGTGGGACCAAGGCGTACACCGCCCACCCGCTTGGTGCGACTGGCGCGATCGAGGCCGCGATCTGCGCGCTCGCCCTCGATCAAAACTGGATTCCGCCCACGCTCAATCGCGACCATCCCGATCCAGCCTGCGATCTGGACGTCGTGCCTAACGAGGGACGCGAGGCGCGGCTAAATTACGTCCTAAGCAATTCGTTCGGCTTCGGCGGTATCAATTCCTGCATTGTCCTCGGCCGGCTCGATTCCTAGTTATAGCAAATCCGGTCGGTTTTCCTGGGTGCGCTTGAGCGCTTGAGCTCTCCGCCAGGCCGCGATTTCGGCGTGATTCCCCGAGAGTAAAATCTCCGGGATTTTCCAACCGCGGAATTCCGCCGGCCGTGTGTATTGCGGGGCTTCCAGGATTCCGTGGGAAAAGGTGTCGTCGGCGGCGGATTGTTCGTGCCCCAGTACGCCCGGCAGCAAACGCGTCACCGCGTCCACCACGACCACTGCCGCAATTCCGCCATTCGTTAAGACATAATCGCCAATGGAAATCTCCGCGTCCGCCAGGTGTTCTGTGACCCGATGGTCGATCCCCTCATAATGTCCACAGACGATAATAAGATGCGACTCGAGGGAAAACGTAGCCGCCATTTGTTGATCGAACCGACGTCCCGCCGGAGACATCAGAATGACCTTGGGCCGTCCGGATTCAGTGTCGGCTGTTTCTCTTTTCCCTCCCGACAGCTCCTCCACCGCCGCAAAAATCGGCTCCGGTTTCATCACCATTCCCTGCCCGCCGCCAAACGGGGAATCGTCCGCCATGCGATGTTTATCGGTCGTCCAATCGCGCAGATTGTGAATGTGCAATTCGAGCGCGCCGGCCGTTTGCGCACGCTTCATCATGCTCTCGTGCAACGGCGCCCGGCACACTTCCGGAAACAACGTCAGGATATCAATCCGCATCGCTTTCGAACGTCCGATAGCCTGCCCTTCGCGCAAGGCTCGTCATGGCAAGCTTGAAGCCGGTCGCGCGATTTCGTAGAAAGGCGTCTCTTCAAACCTGTGAGCGCCCCGTCCTCCATCACCTTCGCCGAAGTGCGAGCCGCCTTTGCGAATCGAAAAATCCTGGCGAGCTCGGACACGGAGCTGCAACAATTCCTCGTGGCCCTGAGCGCGGAACCGATCACAGAACCCACGACGCGCGCGCAAGCGGCGGAGATGGCGGCGACGATGCGTCAGGTGTTGCGCCAGCGACAAGTGGAAGCGCTTCGTCCGCGAAAGTCAGTCGCCAGCGCCTTCGCCCTGCTTTTCTCGCTCGCCGCTTTGCTCTGCTCTGGGTTCGTCGCCTATCGAGTCTGGTTCGTCCCACGTGTCGCCCCGGATGCTTTGCGCCTCACCACCGCGAATGCCCCGTCTCAAATTGAAGGCGACCCGCGCACCCACCTGACCGTGGCCGAGCTGGCGCATTGGGCGCCGACTTTGCGCGATGGAAACCCGCAGGCGTGGTGGGCCGGCGAACAAGCGCGTCAAATCCAGAAGCTCGAGTCGCAGGCCAAGCGCCAGGCGCTCGCAGGCGACTTCGATGGAGCAGCTCGCAGTGCCGACCGCGCCGATGCACTCAGAAGTGGGGTCGGTGCACTGGCTGACTTCGAGAAACCGCCGGTGCCTTAGGCGTCACTGAATCCGGCGCAGGAAGCCGAGTGGATTCCAGGTCACAAAAAAAGATTCGCAGATGCGATCGATTACGAATTGGGAATTCCCCTGCATGAATTCCAGCACCGCTTCATAAGGACCGGGCGAAGGGCCGACATCGAGGCCGTGATGACAGTTCCCATCCTCGACAATGAAATAGCTCTCGACCGAGACGAGATCGGAATACTCGCGCAACACTGCGAGCGTGTTCTCGTAAGTGTGGGCGCTGTCCTCGATGATCAAGACGCGGTCGGCCGGCGAGATCATCTCCCGCACGAGACCGGAGTTTGTGACTGCGTCGCCTTCCAGCAGGGTGATGCGCGGATGCTGGCGAACAATCTCTCCGATTTGCTTCTGGTCGATATCCAGCCCGATGACCCGGCCGCACCGGCGCAGATCGCATTGGTGAGCCAACGCCAGCAAGCTCCCACCGCAGAAATTGCCAATCTCTAGAATTACGTCGGGTTGGACTTGGTGAATCAATTCCTGATAGAGCCAGAAATCGAGCGGATTCTTGAGCGTGCGAATTCCGAAATAAGTCGTGCGCTCCAGGATGCGCGCCTGCATCAGCGGCAACATTTCCCGCATCGTCATCTCAAGGTTGTCCTCGAGAAACCGCTGCTTCGGGAGCTGTTCAGTCGGCGGCGGAGAAGACTCGCTCATGCGAGGACGACCAACATTTACTCGACGATTTCGAGCGTGGCGCGTTGCCCGTGCCGATCCGCGGAACTCGCCAGCAAAGCGCGAATCGCCTGAATCGTCTGGCCGTTACGACCAATGATCCGGCCTACATCCGTCTGGCGCATCGCGAGCCGGAAAACTGTGGTGTTGCCGTTCGGAATCTCGGAGATCAAGACCTCGTCCGGGAACTCAACCAAATAGCGGATGACGAATTCAAGAAACGGTTTCACAGATGCACACTATACGCTGTCGTCTATTTTTGCAGACAGTTCTCACGCTCCGATAAGATGCTCGGCTCGCAGCTTCCTCCAACGTCGAGCGCGGCGACGACCCTCGAATCTTGGACTAGTTCCCTGCCACAGCGGCTTCAGGCTCGGGCGGCGCGGCCGCGACCTTACGGTTCTTCTTCACCAGACTGCGCACGGTATCGGAGGGCCGGGCGCCTTTGGAAATCCAATGTTCGACGCGATCGAGCTTGAGCGTGCTGTTGTGATCCTTTTTCTTCGGATCGTAGGTGCCTACGATCTCGATAAATTTGCCGTCGCGCGGGCTGCGGCTATCGGCCACCACCACTTTATAGTAGGGGGAATTTTTTGCGCCTTCTCGGCGTAGTCTGATTGAAACTGCCATATCGTTAATTTTTCATCCGCGCCATTTGCGCCATCATTTTTTTCATTTTCCCAGCGTTCTTCATCATCTTTCGCATTTGATTGAAACGCTGGAGCAGATCGTTCACTT
>JBDUAE010000013.1:0-14936 GCA_040004805.1 Chthoniobacterales bacterium
GGGATGGTCAACTCCTTGTAACCGTGCGCGAGGTAGGATTGGCTGTACTCGAAGCGGTCGAGATGTTGCATGGAACGACGCACGGCCGAGAAAGCGCCGTCGACGCCGATAATGGCGTCGCCCGAAGCGGTCACGTCTTCCTGCGTCTCGGTCTGCAAGAAGTGCGCGGCCGGTTCGTCGAGGTCCACCGTGGTGCAGCGATGATTAAATTGGACGCGGACGTTTGGAAAACGCTGGGCGGCTTCGATCACGGCCGTGTTCAGGGCGCCGCGGCCGATGGAATTGATGCACTTGTTAGGGTCACGATCGTAGGGCGAAAAATGGAGGTCGCCGGATTGGTCGTGAATCATCCGGCCACGCATGGGAATGGCGTGGCGCAGGACTTCATCGGCGAGGCCAAGCTGCTCGAGGGCGTGAATGCCGCGCGCGGAGAGCGCGAGGTTGATGGAGCGACCGCCCACGGTGTTGCCCGCGCGCGGATCGGAGCGGCGCTCGAATAAATCGACCTCGTAACCGCGCCGGCCCAGGAAGCCGGCGAGCAGGCCGCCCGCCAGTCCACTGCCGACAAGGGTAAACTTTGGCACGAGCTCAGAATCTCCGATTCGCGCAGTGAGGAAAGCAGGAAAACGTCGCGCGTCTGCGATCCTCGCAAGTTCCTTGCAGAATTCCGATCCCGGAAAAGAAGGTGGGGAGATTGACCCGATGGTGCGCCTGAGCGATTCCGTGGCATCATCACTGCTTACGGCACGGGTGTCGCAATGAAGCACAAGCAAGAACCGAACGGGGACCAAGGGGTTCATTCCCTCGACCTGAAAGCGGTCCTGGTAGTCGATGACGACCAGCAGCTTGCCTCCGCTTTGCAATGGATCCTGGCGGACGAAAATTATCTGGTCGATGTCGCCTTCGACGGCGATGAGGCGCTCCTGAAAGTTCGGGCGCACGAATACGATGCGGTGATTTGCGATCTGAAGATGCCGCGTTTGCGCGGTGATGAATTTTACCTCCAGGTGAGAGAACTCCGCCCAACTCTCGCTGATCATTTTATTTTCATCACCGGCTTCGCGGGTGACCCGGTGCTGCACAAGTTCCTGACCGATAATGAGGTGAAGTATTTGGTGAAGCCGTTTCCCGTGCCGGGATTGATCGCCTGCGTGCGGGAATTGCTCTGCTGAGTTTGGCTGCTTAAGATGCGCGCGACTTGAGCGCATCCATTCCTGTAACGGCGCGACGCTGGCGGTTCTTCGGGCTGCCGCTTTATCTGCGCGTATTGATCGGCCTCGCGGCGGGCATCTTGCTCGGCGTGGTTTTCGGGACGCGGCCGATCGTCTTCGGCCTGCGCAATGATGATCTCGGCCAGCTTGGTTTCCTCGTTATCCGCCTGCTGAAGGCGCTGGCGGTGCCGCTAATTCTCTTCGCGATTCTCGACGCTTTCCTGAAGGTGCAAATCTCGGCGCGCGCGGGTGGGCGGCTGGTTTTCATTTGCCTGTGCAATGTCTCAGTCGCTTTTGCGATCGGGCTCACGCTGATGAACACGTTGCGCCCGGGGACGCATTGGCGTGGACGCTTAAACGAGATCGCCGGGATAGTGCAACACGATGCCGGCCTCGCGTCGGCGCCTACTCCCGAAACCTCAAAGGTCACGCTCGACCCGATCAAGAACATCGCCGGCTACGTGCCCGAAAGTCTGGTGGACCCGTTCGCGCACAACAATGTCATCACCGTGGTCCTGCTCGGCTTGTTAGGCGGGGCGGCGTTGCGTCGGGTAAAAACGGGCGAGGACCACGCCGGCCACTCCGAACGTTTCGCGCCGGTGGAGAATCTGATCGCGGGCCTTTACCAAATGCTGATCCAGATGCTGGCCTGGGTGGTGGAGGCGGTGCCATTCGCCGTCTTCGGCGTCGTCGCGCAGGTGGTTGGTCGCTCGGGCCTCGGTGTCTTCCACGCGCTGGGGAATTTTCTCTTCGTCATTCTCCTCGGATTGATTCTACACAGCCTCATCTATTACCCGTTGGTAGCGTGGTTCGTCGGGAAGAAATCGCCGCGGGTCTATCTGGGCGGCGGCGCTGATGCGATCCTGACTGGGATCTCGTGCAACAGCAGCCTCGCCACGGTGCCGGTGACGTTGCGTTGCCTGACCGAAAAGATGGGCGTGTCGGATGCCTCGGCTCGACTCGCGGCCTGCGTCGGCACGAACTTGAACAACGACGGCATCACGCTTTACGAAGCGATGGCCGCGTTGTTTCTGGCGCAGGCTTATGGCTTCGATCTCACCCTGGGCCAACAGGCGGTAGTCGTGCTGGCATCGCTCATGGCGGGCATCGGCGTGGCCGGTGTGCCGGAGGCGGGACTCATCGTGCTCCCGCTGGTTCTAGCGGCGGCGGGTTTGCCGGAGAAGCTGATTGTCGTTGCCCTTCCGCTTATTTTACCGGTGGACTGGATCATCGCCCGGGCGCGTTCCGGTGTGAATGTGATGAGCGATATGTTGGTCGCGATTCTACTCGATCGCGGGGTTGCAAAACCCGACCGCGCACGAGACGGAGTCGGCTAAAATTAGCCGACACCAATCCTACACATTACTACCGCGCCATTTCAGCTTTTGCCGGATGACGCTAAAGAAGGAGACGCCGGGCATGGCGGCGAGCGGGAGCGTTTGCGCGGCTTTGCGCACGGTGACGACCGAGCTGGTTTCGACCCGCACCGGAGCACGGCCGTCGAGCGTGAGAAAGACCGGATAATCACGCTCCGTCGCCTCCACTTCCACGACCGCGGAATCGTCGATAATGATGGAGCGATTCGTAAGAGTGTGCGGGCAAATCGGCGTGATGACGAAGCAACCGGAGTCCGGCGCGAGAATCGGGCCGCCGGCGGATAACGAGTAGGCGGTGGAACCGGTGGGGGTGGCGATAATCAGGCCGTCGGCGTTGAACTCGGTCAGCGTCTCGCCGTTGACCCGCACTGCGAGACGAATCAAGCGCGAGATTTCGCCGCGACTAAAAACGGCGTCATTCAAGCAGCGCAAGGTCTGACGGGTTGCGGGACCAACGGGATCGAGTTGGACTTCGAGGAGCGCGCGCTGGCTGTATTCAATCTTGCCCGCGGCGATGCTTTCAACGGCTGCGCGATAAGCGGTGGAGGCGGCGCAGGTGAGGAAACCGAGCGAGCCGATGTTAAGGCCGAAGATCGGTTTGATGTCGTCACCGAGCTGGCCCACCGCATTCAGAATGGTGCCGTCGCCTCCGAGGACGACGATGAGATCGGCGGCGCGACCTACTTCAGCCACCGAGCGACCATCCGGCAGGCCGGCCAGCGTCGCGGTTGCTTCTTCCACCATCACGGGCACGGAGAAACGCGCAAACTCCGCGCACACCGCGCGACTCAGTTCGGCGGCTCCGGGTTTTCCGGTGTGCGCGATCAGGCCGACGGTTTTCGGGCGCATATGAAGAATTCCTTGTTGCCGTCGGTGCCGGTGATGGGCGATTCGACGATCCCGATCACGGTACGCCCATTGGCGCCGATAAAGTGCTCGATTTTTTGCTGCGCTTTCTCGTGCAGCACCGGGTCGCTCACGATTCCGCCGCGGCCGACATCTTCCGCGCGGAGCTCGAACTGCGGTTTGATGAGAGCGAGAAGCACGCCCGTTCCAGTTAACAATTCGAAGGCGTTCGGCAAGATCAAAGTCAAGGAGATGAACGACACGTCGATCACACAGAGGTCGATCGGCTCAGGAATGTCGGCTGTCGTTAACTGGCGAGCGTTCAAATGTTCGCGCACCACGACGCGAGGATCGTTGCGGATTTTCCACGACAGTTGCCCGTGGCCGACGTCGATGGCGAAAACTTTCCGTGCGCCGCGCTGCAGCAGACAATCGGTGAAGCCGCCGGTCGACGCGCCGATATCAAGAGCGGTCGCACCGGTGGGGTCGATCTGGAAATGATCGAGCGCGCCTTCGAGTTTTACGCCGCCGCGACCGACAAACTTGGGCGGCGCCGCGACCAGCAATTCGGCGTCCGGCGGAACTTCGATCGATGACTTCATTAACACTCGGTCGCCGAGCCGAACTTCGCCGGCCATAACCGCGCGCTGCGCTTGTTCGCGACTGGCGAAGCGGCCTTGCTCCACCAAAACCACGTCGAGGCGAGCGCGTTTAGGATGCATGGCGGGCCGGTGTCGGCAATTTGTCGCAGACTTCCTGGAGAGCGAGCCGAATGGCCTCGACCGCCTGCGAGATCTGTTGCTCGGTCACGCAATACGGAAGCATCAGCACGATCGTATCGTGAATCGGCCGAGTCAGAAGCCCATATTGCCGCGCTGCCTCACACACGGCAGCGCCCAATCGAGCACCCGCCACCGCCTTCAATTCGACCGCGGCGATGAACCCGCATTGTCGGATTTCAAGGACAGCAGGCAGCCCCCGCAACGGCGCCAAAGTTGCGCGCAGGAACTCGATTTTGTCGGCTAATTTCCGAAGGACATCTTCGGTTTCGAAGATTTCCAAACTGGCTTTGGCGGCCGCGCAGGCGAGCGCATTCCCCGTGTAGCTGTGTCCGTAAAACAGAGTGCTTGCGCTTCGATCCTCCCCGAGAAACGGCTCAAATATTTTCTCCGTTACAACAGTAAGCGCCAACGGAAGATATCCGCCCGTCAACGCCTTACCTAACACAAGGATGTCTGGGATTGCGTTCTCCTGTTCGAAGGCGAACATCGTTCCGGTCCGCCCGAAACCGGTCATGACTTCGTCGGCAATCAAGAGCGCGCCCGAGCGGTCGCACCACTTTCTCAGAGCGGCGAGCGTTCCGCTTGGCCAAAGTTTCATTCCGGCCGCGCCCTGGATCAGCGGCTCGATTACAACCGCGGCCACGGCTTGCTCTTCGTCCGGAAAAATCGCTTCTAATTCTGAAACGCTGCCGACCTGACTGGACGGAAAATACCAACCTTCGGGTCCATTTTTGAACATCGCATTCGCTCCCAGACTCGCCGCGCCGGCGGTGTCGCCGTGGTAGGCACCGCGAAAGGAGACGAACTGCGCGCGCGCCGATCCGCGTAGCCGCCAATGTTGCTCGACCATGCGCAAGGCCACTTCCATCCCGGTCGAGCCGTCGTCGGAAAAGAAAACGCGGCTCAAAGTTTGCGGAGGGAAGAGCCGCACGATGGCTTCCGCCAGTTCGATCGCCGCCGGATTGGTAAAGCCGAGAAAAGAGGTGTGCGCCACGGCCTCGAGCTGGTCGCGAATGGCGGCGTTGATCCGCGGATGATTGTGGCCGTGGATGTTCGTCCAGATCGAGGAATTGCCGTCGATGTATTCCCTTCCCTCGCTGTCCCGGAGAAGCGCGCCTTCCCCTTCGACTAAAATTAACGGCTCGTGCTCTGGCGCACACCAATCGCGCATCGGCGTGAACGGATGCCAAACGTGACGTTTATCCGCCGCGGCCAACGCGGCCGACTCCCACTTACGCGGTGGGCGCATAGAGCACTAAGAGCGCGTCGAGCGCGGCCACATCTTCGGCCGAAGCGCGGCGACGCTGATATTTCCGAAAGACGACATCGCGCGCGTTCACCAGATCTTCGTGGAGCGGCCGCTCGTAGTAGGTCCAGCTTTCTTCATCTGAATACTTGGCCTGGAACCGCCACTCGCCGCCAAACTTGGTCACGCGGACCTCGCGTTTGCGGCCGTCCTCGTCCTTTTCTTTCCATATGTGTTGACTGCGCATCGCCGAAGAATTCTACAATGGTTTCTTGAAAGACGCAGCCAGACTCCTGGCCTACTTCGCTGCCACGATTTTGTTCGGCGCCCTGGTCGCGCCGCTGTTCTATTGGAGCGCACAAGCACTGCTCGCGCACGGGCACCTTCACTTCCTGGCGCGCTTCGATTTCGAAACCTACTTCCACCGCGCGCTCTTGGTGGGAGCGGTGGTTTTTTTCTGGCCGCTGCTGCGCGCTCTCGGGGTCAGGAATTGGCGGGAACTCGGCCTGAACGCAAACGCTCGCTACCTTCGCGATACCGGCGTCGGCTTTCTGATCGCGGCGCTTCCCCTGCTCAGCTTCGGCCTTCTTCTGCTCGCGCTCGAAGTCTACACCCTCAAGCCGTCGTTCTCGATCCCGCAGCTTTTGGAACGGTCTCTCTCCGCGCTCGTGGTCCCATTCCTCGAGGAGCCGATTTTCCGCGGACTCATTTTGGGCGTGCTCTTGCGAAGCAGTCCGGTGTGGGCGGCCACGTTCGGCAGCTCCGCGATTTTTTCCATCCTCCATTTCCTGAAAGCACCCGCGCATTCTTCGACGGCCGTGACCTGGAATTCTGGCTTCGTCTCGATCGCGAATTCCTTCGCTCAATTCAATCAACCGCTCCTTCTCCTCGCTGGTTTCTCCACGCTTTTTCTGCTGGGTTGGATCCTGGCGGACGCGCGAATCCGGACCCGCTCACTCTGGCTGCCGATCGGTTTGCATGGTGGTTGGATTTTCGCGAGCGCAATCTTTAACAAGCTGGCGCGCCGGCAAATCGAAGCGTTGCCCTGGCTCGGCCAAAACCTTCTGATTGGGATCGCACCGCTGGCTGTCGCCTTGTTAAGCTGGGCCATCCTACTTTTTTGGATCCGACATGTGGAAAGCGACAAAACTTGAGCCGGTTCGCGCGCTGGTTTCGCTCTTTTATCCGGCGACCTGCTCGATTTGCACCGGGCCGATCGGGTTCGGAGAATATCTCTGCGACGCCTGCGCGGCCAAGGCGCCCCGCATTAAACCGCCCTTCTGCACCACCTGCTCGGAGCCGTTTGACGGCGCCATCACTGAAACATTTTCCTGCGCGAATTGCGCTCATCGCCTCCTCCATTTCGAGGCCGCGGTTTCCAGCTACCGCAGTCGCGGCGTGGTCCGAACCCTCCTGCATCACTTCAAGTACGGTAAGCAATTTTACCTGCGTCATCCGGTGGCCGATTGGCTTGCGCAAACCCTGGAAGATCCGCGTTTACGCGGTCGGCGCTTCGATCTCGTGATCCCGGTCCCGCTGCATCCGACGCGGAAACGCGAGCGCGGTTTTAATCAGGCGGAATTGTTGGCCGAGCTTTTCTCCGCCCGCGCCGGGCTGACGATGCGGCCGCTCCTCGAGCGTATTCGTTACACCACCACCCAGACCGCGTTCGACCGCGCCGAACGCATGGAAAACTTGCGTGACGCCTTTCGTTTACGGAAAAAGGCGGACGTGCGAGGATTACGCGTGCTCTTGATCGATGATGTCCTGACGACCGGCTCCACCCTGAGCGAATGCGCCCGGGTCTTAAAAGCTGGCGGCGCGCTCACGGTCCATGCCGCGACGGCGGCGCGAGCCTAACCAACATGGCCATTTTCAAAAGACCCGCGCTCAAGGCGCAAAGCCGCAAACGCGAGATGCCGCAGGGCCTTTGGCAGAAATGCCCGGGCTGCGGGCAGGTCATTCACGAGATCGAGCTCGCGCAAAATCAGCGCGTCTGTCCGCGTTGCGAATATCATCTCCCGCAGTCGGCGGTGGAACGCGTCGCCAGCCTGCTCGACCCGGAGACGTTCGTGGAGGAGGACGGTAATTTGCGCTCGATCGATACCCTGAAATTTCAGGGCCTTTCCAGCTACAAAGATCGTCTGCAAAAATATCAAGAAAGCACCGGCCTGATGGACACGGTCCTGAGCGGCCACGGTTTACTCGAAGGTTACAAGGTCGCGATCGCGGTGATGGATTTCAGTTTCCTGGGCGGGACCATGGGCTCGGTCGCGGGCGAACGCATCACCCGCGCGATCGAGTGGGCCACCGCCAATCGCTGCGCCGTCATCATCGTCTCCGCCTCCGGTGGGGCCCGGATGTACGAAGGCATGCTCAGCCTGATGCAGATGGCCAAAACCAGCGGAGCACTCGCCCGACATGCCTGCGAAAAGCTGCCGTTTATTTCGCTCCTGACCAATCCCACCCTCGCGGGGGTGATGGCGAGCTTTGCCTCGTTAGGCGACATCATCATGGCCGAACCGGGCAGCATGGTCGGGTTTGCCGGCGCGCGCGTCATTCGCGAAACCACGCACCAAAATCTGCCGAAAAATTTCCAGACCGCGGAGTTTCTGGAAGAGCACGGCTTGATCGATCTGATCGTGCACCGGAAGAAACTGCGCGCGCAAATCGCGCAACTCCTCGGCTATTTTTCCGCCGCGCAGTGAGTTACCGCGAAGCCCTCGCCTGGCTTTACGGCACGCAGCTTTTTGGGATAAAGCTCGGCCTGGAAAATATCCAGCGACTCTTATGCGCGCTCCGCGTCCCCGAGCCAGCGCAGCGCATCATTCACGTCGCCGGCACTAACGGCAAAGGCTCGGTCTGCGCCATGATCGCGTCCATCTGCTGCGCTCGCGGTCACCGCACCGGACTTTTCACTTCCCCGCATCTCGTTACTTTCCGCGAACGCATTCAGGTGGGCGGCGAAATGATTAGCGAAACTCAGGTCGCGGCTGGCCTAACGAGTATTCGCGAAATGGTCCGCGACTGGGATCCGCACCCGACATTTTTCGAAATCGCCACCGCACTCGGCTTGCTCCATTTCCGCGCGGAGGAATGCGAAATCGTCGTCCTCGAAACCGGCATGGGCGGACGTCTCGACGCCACTAACGCGGTCACGCCCACCGTCTCGGTCATAACCCCGATTGATCTCGACCATCAGAAGTGGTTAGGCGACACACTCGCTGAAATTGCGACCGAAAAAGCTGGCATCATCAAACCCGGAATTCCTGTCGTTTCCGCAGCGCAATCGCCCGACGCTGAAGCCGTCATTCGCCTCCGGGCGGAGCAATGCGGCAGTCGCCTCACCTTCGTCAATCAGCCGGCACTGGAGCGATCAGCGCTCGCGGGCGTCCACCAACAACAAAACGCCGCGGTCGCCATCGCCGCCTGTCGCGCCGCCGGAATTTCGCTGACGGAAGTCGCCATCCGCGAGGGCCTCGCCACGGTGAAATGGCCCGCGCGCTTTCAGCGATTCGATGAACGTATCGTCATCGACGGCGCCCACAATCCCGCCGGTGCGCGCGCCCTCGCCGCAACTTGGCGCGAGATTTTTGGCGACGAAAAGGCCACGCTTATTTATGGCGTTTTAGCCGACAAGGATGCGGCCGCCAGCTATCGCGAACTCAGCGCTATCGCTTCCGCCGTCATCCTCCCACAATTCCGCGGCGAACGCGTTCTCCGTCCCGCGGATCTCGCCGAAATCATCGCTGCGCAAACGCCGGAGCTCTCCTGCGAGTCCGCGGATTCAGTGGGCGAAGCCATCATCCGCGCCCGCCAAAAATCCGCTCGCATTCTGATCGCAGGCTCGCTGCATCTCGCCGGAGAAGCTCTCGCGTTTTTGCGCGGCACGCCCGCCGCTTTTGAGGAGTGCGCGCAGTAACCGGCGAAGCCCGCGCTTACAAACCGACCGCCCAGATCGCTTGATCGATCACGACCGTCCAATCGTGGCTCCCTTTCGCGGGCGGCGAGAACCATTTCACCCGCGCCGACAGATTGCCTGCTGCATCCACGAACCGAGCGAAGTCCGGCCCGAGATCGATTCGCGCAGTCCCGTTCGCGGTCGTGATTGTGCGCGAGTCTCTTAATTCAAGCACGCCCGTTTGCGCGTCGCGCATCCAGATTTGCTGTTGGACGCCGGAGCGCGTGGCGGAAGCTACGATTTGAAATGAAAGCCGCGTCGCCGTCGTCATCGCCGCATGCGCCTGCAGATCGATTTCCACCGGCGCCAGGCCCACCGCGCTCGTGGGCGTTCCTTGCGCAGCCAGCACCAATCCATCCGGCAAAGCCAAATCAGACCACCCGCCTTTCACGATGCGACCAGACACGGGCATGGCGGAATTTACCGCCGCGATAAGCGAATTATGCGCCAGCACCACGGTCGCATCCTCGCGTCCGTAGGCGAGATACTTCCCGTCCGGCGACACGTCGACCACGAGCGGGCCGTTCGGATTATTCCCGACCACGCCACTCTCCAAATTGTAGCTCTCGAGCAACGCGTGATCCGAGGTGCGATAGACGCGCAGCGTTCCCGGGTTGCTGGAATTATCCGAACGTCCCGCGTAAAAGGCGAAGCCGCTTGGCGTGAAACGCAATTGCGTGACGTCTTTATTTCCGGAGCCGGTAAACGAGTAAACCAGCGCGCCAGTATCGATGCGCCACAGTTGGATTAATCCCAGAGCGCCGCCCACGAGCGCGAATTGATTATCCGGCGAAAGGGCCAGTGCATTTAACACCTGTCCCGCCGGGCCCATACTCCGCACCGGGTTGCCTGCGTTATCCCAAACCCGCACGAATCCATCCGACGACGCCGTCACAATCAGCGCGCCATCCGAGGTGAAAGCGATGCCATTCATGTCGCCGGAAAATCCGCCGCTTCCGAAGGTGTTCATGAGCGACCCATCGGCCACCCGCCAGAGGCGCGCGAGATTTCCGAAATGCCCCGTTGCTAGCATTGTCCCATCGGGTGACAGCGCGGCCGAGCGCGGATAGGCGTTGCCCCCCGGGCTCAAGGTTTGCAGAAGCGCGCCGTCTTGCAGGCGGTAAAGTTTAACCGCAATTGGCACATTGATTCCCGCCGCGATTACGTCGGAATTAGCCGCCAGCGTGAAGACGGATGTCCCCGCGCTCCCGGTCTGGATTTGTCGCAAAAGTTCGCCCGTCGCCACATCAGTCACCGAGACCTTCCCGTCCCAACTCGCGCTCACCAGCTTCGTGCTATCGGGCGTGAAAATTGTCCCGCTGATGCGGTCAGTCGCGCGAATCTCGCTCCGAATCACCGTCAGGCTCGGCAGATCCCACTCCCGTAATTCCTTGGCCGCCGCCACGCCCAGTCGAGTGAAAGCAGGATTGAAATTGACGCCGTCCACCGGTCCCGCCTGCGCCAGAGTCGACACGAGCACGCCCGCCGGCATCGCCCAAAGTTTCACCGTCGCGTCCGCCGAACCGGAGGCCAATTGCGTGCCATCCGGCGAGAACGCGATCGTGTTCACCGCACCCGAGTGCCCCGCGAGCGTGCCCAGCAACTTTCCCGAAGCACTGCTCCAAAGCCGCACCAAGGAATCTGCGCCGCAACTCGCAAACAAGCTCCCATCCGGCGAGTAAATTATCCCCAAGACCGAGCCGGTGTGCGCCGAAAAAGAAAGGAGCGGCGCCCCATCCGCCACGCGGAAAGTCCGGATCTTTCCCTGATCGTCTCCCGCGCAGACTTCGGAACCATTCTTCGCAAACGCAATCCGCCGGACCGTGCCACCCGTCCAGGGAATGCTCCGCGCGACCGATCCGTCACCCGGTCGCACCAGCTTGATCGCACTCGACGCCGCCACCGCGATCAGACTCGCGTCGGCATTCAACGCCAGATCGCCGCCCGGAATATTCACAATTCGCAAGAGGCGCCCATCCGCCACATTCCAAATCCCGATGCTCGTTCCCTCACCTTCCGCGAAGAGAGTGCGGCCATCCGCCGAAAAAAGAATCGGCCGCATCGGACCGAAGATTGTGAAATTATTCGCGCGCGTGCCGAGCGTCCGAATCATCCCCCCGTCCGACGTGCGCCACAGCTTTACCGTGTCGCCAAAATCACCGCCGGACGCGAGCAGCGTCCCATCCGGTGAATAGGCGACCGAAGCGACTTTCATCTGCCCACCCGAGATCGAAAGAATATCCGCCCGCGGACTTTGCGCCCCCGCGTTCGAGGCCGGGAGCAGCAGCAAGAGCGCTCCCAGAATCGC
This sequence comes from Chthoniobacterales bacterium, assembly GCA_040004805.1. Taxonomy (GTDB): domain Bacteria; phylum Verrucomicrobiota; class Verrucomicrobiia; order Chthoniobacterales; family UBA10450; genus JACCTI01. The sequence continues at coordinate 11,731 of JBDUAE010000013.1, forward strand.
GCCTGATGATAAAAGCTTCATCGGCCGTGACGCTAGTGTTTCGCGTCAGCGCCGGGCAATACAAATTCAACGCAGATGCTGTTCTCCGACCGCGGTTTGTGCCGCGAGGGATTCGTGAACTCCGGCGATGACCATGCTGCCTTCCCCCACCGCCGTGGCGCAACGTTTCACCGAACCCGAGCGGACATCGCCTGCCGCGAAAATCCCGGGCAAGCTCGTCTCCAGGGGCGACGGCGCACGCCCGGCTTTCGCCCACGCCGGCGCTGCCGCCACCAGCGTTCCCGCCTTCACGAAGCCTTTCTCGTCGCGCAGGATTTCCGGCGGCAACCATTCCGTACACGGCGCCGCGCCGATCATGGAAAACACTGCCGGCGTCTCCACCATCCGCCGCTCGCCCGTCTCGGTGTTTTCCAATTCCACCGCCTGCAACACTCCGTTACCCGACATTTTTCGGATCGTCGTGCAGCGCAGCAGCTCAATATTTTCCCGCACCATGATCCGACGCGAAAGATAATCCGACATGCTTTGCGAGAGATCATTTCCGCGGATCACCAGCAGCACTTTCGTCGCGCCATCCGAGAGAAACATCGCCGCCTGCCCCGCCGAGTTTCCGCCGCCGGCCACGATCACCGTCGCACCGCGACAAAGCTGCCCTTCCAGCGCCGTCGCCGCATAATAAACGCCTACGCCCTCGAAGCGTTCGCGCCCTTCGGCTTCGAGTCGGTTATATCTGGCACCGGTAGCGATCACCACACTCCTCGCACACAAAGTCGCCGAGCAGCCTTCGATTTGCAGGCTCACCCTGTACTCGCTCTCGCCGTTGTAGGTTAAAGACAACGCCTGCGACGGCGTGGAGAATTTCGCCCCGAAACGATAAGCCTGCAGTTGTGCCCGCCACGTCAGTTCGCCGCCGCTGATCCCGGTCGGGAATCCAAAGAAATTCTCGATTAATGAAGACGAGCCCGCCTGCCCACCCGGCGCATAACCTTCCAACACCACCGTGTTCAGACCTTCCGAGGTCGCGTAAACCGCCGCGGCCAAACCCGCCGGTCCCGCTCCCACAATCACCAGATCGCATTTGATCTGCTCCTCGTCCCCGGCCACGAGCGGACGGAGCAAGCCAGCCACCTGCGCCACTTCGCGCAGCGACGGCCGGCGCAACGGCGTCCCCGTTGGCGTGATCAGCGCCGGCAGATCGCGTGTCGCCAAATTAAAGCTCCGCGCCAAGGCCGCGCCTTGCTCAGTCGCCACATCGATCACGCGATGCGGGATGTGATTCTTATCCAGGAAATCGTCTAGCTCATGCCCCTCGCGGGAATCATGCACCGCCAGCACCCGCAGCCCAGCAAACTCCCGGTCGCGATTCAAACGCCGCCGCCGCATGATCAACGCATTCAGGATCGGCTCACCCACTCGCGGCATCTCCGCGAGAGCGCGGCGCAGATTGGCGGCGGGGATTTGCAACACCAGCGCTGTCTCCGATTTCACCCGCGCCGTGGCTAAGGCCGAGGTCCCTTGTAACATCGAAACATCGCCGAGAAAATCTCGCGCCTGCGAAGTGGCCAGGATCTGCTCCGCGCCATCCCGCGTTTCAAAAACTTCCAGCTCTCCTTCCAGCGTCACCGTCAGATCGAATTCCCGTTGGCCCGCCTTGAAAACCAGATCGCCCCGGCGCAGCGAGCGCTGCGTCCCCAGCGGCTCGAGCAGCGCGAGCTGTTCGTCGTCTAATTTCGGGAACGCGATATTCTGGGTATCCCGATAGAATTGCTCGTCCTGCTCCGGCGATGTCATGGCCCACATCCTACGGTCAATAGCGCGTCGGGCCAAAACTTCCCCGCCCCGCCACCGCCCGCAGACTTTTTCGTGACAGGATTTCCTACAGAACTCAGGGCGTAATGAAGGCACGGCGCGATTGACCCTTCTCCCGCCATCTGACAAAACCGACCCATGCACTTCTCAGAGTTCCAAACCTCCGTCATCGCCCACTGGCACGGAACGAAGCAACTCTATCTCGAGGATCCGCCGGCCCCGCCCGCCTCGTGCTCGTCCTCCCTCACTGTGAGCCCCGTCGCTGCCGGTTGCTTCCTTAAGTTTGACTACAATTGGACCCACGATGAGGAACCGCAATGCGGTCTCCTCCTTCTTGGATTCGACGATGGGACGAACACCGCCAGCGCCGCCTGGATCGACTCCTTTCACATGAGATCCGCCATCCTCCACTGCGTCGGCACCGCCGCCGATCGCGAGATAGTAGTCCGTGGCCACTACCCCGCTCCTCCCGGGCCGGATTGGGGTTGGAGCATCGCTATCCGCTCCCTCTCCGAGGAAGAGTTAGAGATCGTCATGCACAATATCTCGCCCGAAGGGCAGGAAGACCTCGCCGTCCAATTCGATTACACCCGCGCAGATTAGCCGACAGCGAGAGTTCGTTCAGAAACTCACCGCAAAAGCCGCTCCGGGAAACGCGCCTCCCGCTCCCGCGCCAGGATTCGCTCCTGCCGCCGCCGCAGCGCCACTCCCGGCTGCGCCGGATTCCAACGCTTCGGATTCGGCAACACCGCCGCCAAGAGCGCCGATTGCTCCCGCGTCAGCTCCCGCGGGCTTACCCGAAAGTAAAACTCCGCCGCCGCCTCCACCCCATAAATCCCCCGCCCCATCTCGATCACATTCGCATACAGCTCCAGGATGCGACGCTTCGGCAGCAACAGCTCCATCCAGATCGTGTAATACGATTCCAGCCCCTTCCGCACCCACGACCGCCCCTGCCAGAGAAAAACCGAGCGCGCACACTGGTTCGTGATCGTCGATGCGCCACGCACCGGCTTCCCCGTCCGCTCCGCCCGCTTCATCGCCACGTCCATCTCCTTCCAGTCAAACCCATCATGCTGGAAAAACCGCTGATCCTCCGAGATCCACAGATGCTTCAAGAACATCTCCGGCATCTCCGCGAGATCGATCCAATGATACCGGAGCGGCGCCCGCTGCCCCCGCGAGAACATGCCGCCCGCCTCCTCCAGCAGCATCGGCAAAGTCCGCGGCGGATTAATAAACCGCACCACCACCACCTCCAGCGGCGGCAAGAGCAGCGCCACCGCCAACAAAATCAATAGCCACCTCCGCCAGCCGACACGCTTCCGCGACCTCTTCGCCTTCCCAGTTTTCGCAACACGTGCCATCCGACGCGCTTGGTAAGCGCGTCCACCCCC
>JBDUAE010000198.1:0-4396 GCA_040004805.1 Chthoniobacterales bacterium
CCAATCAGGTTTCGCTGCTCGAAAAGACAGCGATTGATCACGGTCGTCCCCGCGATCGGTCGCGCTGTTTCCTCGAAACCCGCCCAGGTTTCCAATGGTTTCCCGGTCTCGTCCACGATCCGGCGCGCCGCTGCCACCAGGCTCACGGCGGGATTGCTTTCCAGCGCCGCGACCATGCGGGCCAGGGCATTTTCGGACACGAGGAAGTCATCGGCGTGCAAGGTCTTCACAAACTCGCCGCGCGCCCGCGCCAAAGCGGCGTTGCGATTTTTTACCATTCCGAGGTTCTGCGGATTTTGCGCGGCGATAATCCGCGGATCTTGCGCGGCGTAACGTTGCGCGATCGCCCACGAATCGTCGGTCGAGCGATCGTCGGAAATGATGATCTCGAAATCCTGCCAACTTTGGCGCAGAACCGAATCGATCGCCTCGGGCAGGAAGCGTCCGTAGTTAAAGGAATCGATGCAGACGGAAACTTTCGGTATCATTCGGGGGGAGGCTGGCTGACTTCCATCGTCCGGCCGGTCCACGCCGGCCCCACCACTTCGCGCGCCAGCATTTCGCTGAAGACCGCGCTCCCGGCATTGCTGCCATGGTGATTGTCCAAAAACAAGTCGTCCGGGACGCGCTCGCTAAAATCAGCGAAGGTGCAGCCGTACTCCGAATGCAACCGCTGCAAAAACGGAGCGAACTGCGCCTTGATTTCCGGCGTAAGCAGGGCGCGTTGCGCGGTGCTCAAGGGCGGTTGCACCAAAACGATGACCGCGCCCGCTTCGTGCAGCATTGCGACCGTGTGCTCGAAAGCCGCAGAGGTGCGCCCGGCCAGTTGGTAATTCCGGAGGTGCGAACGGAAGCGGCGCGCACCTGCCTCGATCCGTTGTGGCGCCGCGCCCTTTCGATGATCCAAAAGATCCCGCACCGCCTGCCACCGCGTTCCCTCGACCGGCGCCTCCGTGCCCGATGGTGCCGGCTCAGTGGACGCGAAACCGAGCGTCTCCGCCGCCCAGTCTAACAATTGCGCGCGGTGGAGGAAAAACGGAGTTAGTCGCGAGGCCGCGAGCCGCGAAATGCCTCCCCCCGAGGTCACGATATCCGGCAGGTACTCCGGTAGATCAGACGCGACGAGCTGACGCGTGATCACAAATTTGAAGTAGGTGTTGTCACGCGCGAGCAGGTCCGGACTGATCTCGACGATTGCTAGCCGCGGCGGCGCCTTTTTTTCCGCAAGGATATTGCGCGTCAGAAACTCGATCGTATTTGGTTCGCCACAGACCAGGGCCGCGTTGAAGATGCGCACCGCACTTCCTCCCACCACGCGCTGCGTCGTCTGCGCGAATTCCATGGTCCGGAGAAACGAGCCCAACCGCGAGCTGCCGAGGAGCAAGACGTTGGGTGGCGGTTCATTCATCTGCCACGCGCTCACCGTCGCGGCCATCTCGGGATCCCGGTGCTGGAGCGGGCAATGATCCACCAACCAGCCGCCGGGCAAAGGCGAGAGCGCGAGCGCCACCGCACACCAAAGGAGCGTGCGGCGCGGCCTAGAATTGGAAGTAGATAAAGGTGCCGCCATCTTCCGGGATGAGGAGCTGAATGAGCAGGAACAGGCAAGCCATCGCCACGCCCACGAGTGGAGCTGGGACGCGACCTGCCAGATCACGCCAGAGTCGCGCGCGACCGAAGACGTGTCCCGCAAAAATGAGGCCGATGATGACGAGTGTGATCGTTACCACACTCAAAGGCAGAGTGGCGCCGGCGAGAGGTTGCAGCATCCGCTGGAGCATGATCGCCCCACCCGCCAGGCTCGGGTTTCGGAAAATCACGAGGCCGAAACAGACGACAGTGAATGTAACTCCGATACGCGCGAGGCGGGGCAGACCGCGCTGGGTCCAGGCGGGCAGCGGGAAGGCGCGTTCGAGCGAAAGAAGCACACCGTGATACAAGCCGAAGACGATGAAATTCCAACCGGCGCCATGCCAGAGACCCAGAATCACCATTGAGAAGATGAGATTGCGATACGTCTTCCACGCGACGTCGCGACTCCCACCGAGCGGGATGTAGAGGTAGTCCCGCACCCAACTGGAGAGCGTGATATGCCAGCGCCGCCAAAACTCGCCCACGCTCGCCGCCAGATACGGGCGGTCGAAGTTTATCGGCAACTTGAACCCAAACGCCTGCGCCACGCCGCGCGCCATGTCGGTGTAGCCCGCGAAATCGCAGTAGACCTGCACGGCGTACGCCACCGTCCCGAGCCAAAGCGTGGCGGAAGAAAATTCCCCTGGCGCGCGAAAGATGGGATCCACCACCAGCGCCAGCCGATCCGCGAACACGGCCTTCTTGAGCAGCCCGCGCAGAAAAAGCTGCGCCCCGAATTGGAGCCGTGCCCAATCGAAATGCTTCCGCGTGCGAATCTGCCAGAGAAACTGACTTGGCCGCACAATCGGACCCGCAATGAGATGCGGGAAAAACATGATGTAGAGCGCGTAGTGAAAGACGTTCCGCTCCGCCCGCACGCGGCCGCGGTAGACATCCACGACGTAGCTGATCGTCTCGAAAGTATAGAACGAGATCCCAAGCGGCAGGACGAGGTCGAACGCCGGCGGGACAAAACCAAATCCGAAAAGCGCGAGCAAGCCGCTGCCTGCCTCGAGCATGAAATGTGCGTATTTAAAAAATGCGAGCAACGACAGACTAACGACCAGACTCAGAACCAGCCAAGCGCGTCGCGCGCGCTCCTGCGCGGCCGCCTCGATCTGAAGCGCGATCAGGTAATCCGCGCCCGCCGTGAAAGCGATGAGGAGGACAAACCAAGGACTCCAGAGCCCGTAAAAGATGATGCTCGCCGCGAGCAGCCAGCGCATCCGTCGTTCGTGCTCGCGCAGTCGCCAGTAGACGCCGAAGACGATCCAGAAGAAGAGGAAGAACCCAAAGGAATGGAACAGCATCAGTCGTGCACCGTTGCCTGCCTTACGTTTTCCGGCCCACCCCGATGATCCGCGGCGGCGTGAGAACCGAGACGACTTCGACTTCCTTCATTCCTTCGAAGAAAACTTCGCGGAATGCCTGCGGGCTAAACCGGTAATAATCTCCGGGGAAATTATGGACATGGAGAGTGAGAGTGGAAGCGAAGAGCGCTCCGCAGCTCCGCTCCAAAGTCCGGCCCACAAACGGAAGATTGCGCGCGAGGCGCTTTCCCCATTTTTCCCAACCGAGGCGACGGTAGCCCGGCGCGCCGAGGACAATGAGCGCTCCCGGTTTCGCAACGCGACGAATCTCCGCGAGCGTTTTCCAGAAATATTTGTCGTGCTCGAAGGTGGCGTTGCAGAGCACGGTATCGAACCGGTCCGCCGGGAAACAATCCATTGCGTTGCCGTTGCCCTGCAAGATCGTGATGTCACCGAAGCGCGCCGGCGGATCGAGATTGATCCCGATTTTTTCCGAGGCTTGGCGGAGCGACGGCAGCGCGAGCAAAGTGGTGGGGGAGGGAACCGCGCCGATCTCGAGCACGGCGCCGGAGGCCTGGCGGCCGGCGCAGATTCGGTCGAATTGTCGGTAAACTTGATCGTGCATTCTGAGCCTGCGCTTTTACGGTGCCAGAGTGAGGTCGAACCGACGCAGAGATCAACCTTTCCCGGATGATTTCACTGGCCGCAACCCGAGATGAACATCTCGCGTCTCGCCGTCGTGCGCGATGAACTCGCCGCTCTCGGCGCTCCCATCATTGTCTTTAACAAGTCGCATTCCGGCAGCCGTCTCCTCGCGCGTTTGTTGAAAGAAGCTGGCGTCTTCATGGGTGCGCACCAGAACGATTCCGACGATTCGGAGGACATTTTCGAGTTGGTGGAATATCTCGTTAGGCAATATTATCCCGATTACAGCCCGCTCTGGAATCCCGCGGCGCCCGCCGATCCCACCCTGCCGGATTTGATCCGTAAAGTTTTCGCCGCGCACACGGAAGGTTTTATTCCGGGCGGGCGCTGGGGCTGGAAGTTGTGCGAGACCACCTACATCGTGCCGGTGCTAGATTTCCTTTTCCCGAACGCGCGCTACATCCATCTCATTCGCGACGGTCGGGACGTCGCTTTTTCCGATCATCGCGCGCCGAACAATCCGTTCTGGAAAAAAATTTACTTCAATACCGAGCACGTTTTCGCCTGGCGCGGGCTGCGCTTTCACCGGCGCGATTATGAGCGGCGCAGCCATATCTATAATGCGCTGCATTGGGCGAACAGCGTCGCCGTCGGGCGCGCTTACGGTGCGATGTTGCGCGAGCGCTATCTGGAAGTGCGCTACGAAGATTTGTGCGAACGATTCGAGTCGACCGCGGAACGCGTGCTCGCATTTATCGGTGAGGAAAATTTCGCGCCAACCATCGCCCGCGTCCTGCCTTCGGTGCATC
>JBDUAE010000014.1:0-14923 GCA_040004805.1 Chthoniobacterales bacterium
GCGCTTTTCGTTTACGCGGACTGGTGACGGTGTGTTCGTTAGGGAATCGGAGAGATCCCTCGACCGCGCTTCGCCGGCTCGGGATGACGAGCGTGCGGGCGAAACCTGGGCGCGCTACGGTTTTTTGGTCTCGTTGGGCGGGAAGACCAATCGCACCGGGCGCTCTGTCCCGAGGCGCGCTTCGAGCTGCTCGCGCAAGCTGGTTTCGGCTTCCGGCAGCATTTCGCTGCGAGCGGCTTTTTCCCGGGCTAAGGCAGGCAGCGCGCTAATTTCCTTCTCCACATCCTCGGCCGAGATGCGATTCCAGAGGCCGTTTTCAAATTCGGCTACATCCATTTTCGTCTCTTCGACGCTCAGAATTTTGGCATGCGGTAGTCCCACCACGATCTCTTTTTCGCGCACGTCGACGGTGAAATTATCGTGGAGATCGAATCCCGCTTTGATATTGAAAGTGCCGTGCACCTGGAGCCGTTTCGTGCTCCCGGCCCAAGTGTGCAGGAACTCGTGGTCGACCTCGGTTTGGCGCGAAAGAATGGCCAATTCCGCCACCGGACTGGTCTGCTCGAAATAGACGCGGTCGTGAATCGTTATCCTTGGCTGGAGTTGCGCGAGGCTGATGAAGGCGTCGCGGGTTTTACGCGCAAGTTTTTCTAATTCGGCGCTGGCGGCATGGGCGTTGCGGACCGGCCAGGTTTCGATTCGCCAGAAAATGAAGCCTCCGAGAAGCGCGGCCGAGACAAAGATTAGAAGGAAGACCAGAGGCCAGGAAACCCTCCGAGCAAGCCGCGGTTTTGGGTCGTTCATACGCTCGCCTACAAAAAAGTACCGCCCCCCGCGCCCGAAGGACACGAAGGGCGGCTGTTCCCCCCAGAACAATCTTCTAAATCTGCGGACGAAATACGCGTGCTGCTGCGGGGTCGCAAGAAGTTTTTCGGAAGTTTCGCGACGCGCGGAAGGGTTGGCCGTAAGCTTGCGGAGTGAAACTGGGGCTACGCTACCGCACGACTTACCGCTACGAGGAAGCGGTCGGATTTTCCGCGCATGCGGTGCGCCTTTTCCCGCGCGCTGATCGCTTTAGCCGGGTGCGGCGGCTGGAATTTTTGCCGAACGGAAACGCGACTGTGCGGTATGCGCGGGACGTGTTCGATAACGTGGTCGCGCACTGCTTTTTTCCGGAGAAAATGCGGGATCTCACGTTCGAACTCGAAGTCGATCTGGAGTTGGAAGAGAAGGACGCGTTCGATTTTATCCTCGATCCGAGCGCGGTTGATTTGCCCTTTCCGTATGATGCAGAAACAGCTGACATCCTCGCGCCTTATCTGCGGCGTCAAACCGACGGCGGGCTCGAAATTCCAGGCTGGAAACCGCCTCGCGCGGAAGAACCAAACGGTACGGTGAGCGCGCTCGTGGGTTTGAATCGAGCGATGCACGAGGGAATCGGCTACGAGCGCCGAGAGGAAGGACCGGCCCTGGCGCCGACGGAAACCTTGCGGCGCGGCCAGGGTGCCTGCCGGGATGTGGCGGTGCTCCTGGCGGAAACGCTGCGCGCTGCTGGTTTAGCGGCGCGGCTGGTGAGCGGGTATCTGCGTGAGACGGATCCGAAATCGCGCCGCGCGGAAGGTTCGCTCCATGCCTGGACGGAAGTTTATCTGCCAGGCGCCGGGTGGGTGGGGATGGACGGAACGAATGGCGTTTTCAGCAATCACAATTTCATCGCGGCGGCGGTAGGTTTGCGGCCGGGCGATATTACTCCGATCGATGGCAAATATTTCTATGCGGGCGACGTGCCGTCGACGATGACTTCGACCCTCGAGTTGCTGCATCTGTGAGGCGGCGCGCGGCGCACCGATGTTAACGGAATTGCAGTTGCGGAACTTCCGCTGTTTTGCGGCGCTGCGGGTGGAATTCGGACCAGGCTTCAACTTCTTTCTCGGCGCGAACGGGCAGGGGAAGACGTCGATTTTAGAAGGCGCGTGCGTCCTCTTGCGACTGCAATCGCAGCGCAGCTCCACACTCGCGCCCACAGTACGCGTAGGTGAAACGTCCTTCGCGGTGGCGGGAAAATACGACGGCCACTTCCTCGAATTTCGTCAGAGCGCCTGGCGCCGAAAACTCTCGTTCGATCACACCGAACAGCGTGGGACGGCGGAATATCTGCGCCTAGGGCGGGTGGTCTCGTTAGCTAACACCGACATCGAGATGGTCCGGGGCGGGGCGGAAGCGCGACGCCGTTTTCTGGATTTTTTAGGCGCGCAAATATATCCCGCTTACCGCCCGACGCTGCGGTCCTACGAACGCGCGCTGCGATCGCGCAACGCGCTCCTGAAATCGCCGCAACCGCGACCGCGCGAATTAGCGGCGTACGACGCACCGTTGCTGGAACACGGAACGAAACTGTCGTGTTTGCGCGCGGCTCTGGTCGAAAGGCTGCGCAACGAAGCCGCGACGGCGCACACGGAAATCAGCGGGTTGGGCGAAAGTTTATGCGTCACGTTTGCACCTGGAAATGCGCTGGATTTCGCCGCCGATCTCGAGCGATCCCGCGCGCAGGAAATGCGGCTGCGACAAACCGTGGTGGGACCGCATCGAGACGATCTTTCTCTGCTCGTGGATGAGCGCCCGGCGGCGCAGTTTGCCTCGGAAGGCCAACAGCGGACCGTCGCACTGGCGTTGAAGCTGGCGCAAGCGCGCGTTTTCGCTGCGGACGAGGGCAGGGCGCCATTGCTCTTGATCGATGATATCTTCGGCGAGCTCGACCCCTCGCGACGCAATCGTCTCCTCACCGCGCTGCCGGCGGCGTCGCAAAAATTAGTGACGGCTACCGCGCTGCAGTGGCGGGAGACGGCAGTGGACGGCCCGATTTTTGAATTGCGGGAGCATCAGCTTTTTTCCTTCACGCCGGGCCAGGATTGAATCACCGGGCCCGCACTTGCGGTCGCGTCCGACGAGCCGTTTAGTTTGGCATGCGTCATGGGAAGGGACTTCCGCTGAGCTTGGCCGGCTCGCTTTTGGTGGCGCACCCGAATATGCGGGATCCAAATTTCCGACGGAGCGTGCTGTTTATTTCCGCGCACGATGCCGACGACGGAGCGATGGGCGTGATTCTGAACCGGCCGCTCGACCAGCAGGTGGCTGATTTAGTGGGCGACGTGCCGCCAGACGGGCTGGCGGACGTGCCGGTGTTTCTCGGCGGACCGGTAGGCAAAAACCAGCTGATGTTTGCTGCGTTTGAATGGGAGGCGGCGGAAGGTTTGCGGCTGAACCACAATGTCGATGTCGAGGAAGCACATGAGCGGGTGGAGGAAGATCCGGCATCGATTCGGGCCTTCGTCGGATATGCCGGATGGAGCGCCGGCCAACTCGAAGCCGAGATGAAGGAAGAGGTTTGGATTTTGCAGAAGCCGACGCGCGCGGCGCTGACGCCCGACCGTTTACCGAGGCTCTGGTTCGAGATTATGCGTGGGCTGGGGCCGTGGTTCAAAATGCTCGCGGCGGCGCCGGACGATCCGTCTTTGAATTAGGGCCGGCTGTCGGTAAACGGTGGATGGTAGATTTCACTCGTCGCACTCGATTCTGCCCATTATCACTACTCACTTCTCAGCATCCAACCTTTCAAAAAAATGATCATTGGCGTCCCGAAGGAAATTAAAGAGCAGGAATATCGCGTCGGCCTGGTGCCGTCCACCGCAACGACGCTGGTGCGCCGTGGCCATAAAGTGCTGGTGCAGAAAAACGCCGGCGCGGGCTCCGGTTTTCCGGATCAGGATTACGTCGAGGTTGGCGCGACCATCATCGACACCGCGGCAGAGGTCTTTCAGCAAGCAGAGATGATCGTGAAGGTAAAAGAGCCGCTGCCGGCGGAGTATGGCCTCCTGCGCAAAGGGCAGATTTTGTTTACCTACCTGCATCTAGCGGCCAGCCGCTCGCTCACGGATGCCTTGCTGGCCTCCGGGGTAACGGGCGTTGCCTATGAGACAATCCAGGTTGGGCATAAGCTGCCCTTACTCGAGCCGATGAGCGAAATCGCGGGCCGGATGTCGGTAGTGATGGGCGCTTATTATCTCGCGAAATTCAACGGCGGGAACGGCGTCCTTCTTGGCGGCGTGCCGGGCGTGCTGCCGGGCCGGGTCGTCGTTATTGGCGGCGGCACTTCGGGCGTGAATGCGGCCCGGATGGCGGTGGGATTGAATGCTGACGTTACCATTTTGGAAGTGGACGGGGAACGGATGCGATTTCTCGATTTGACGATGCCGAACGTGAACACGCTCTATTCGAACGAAGCGAATCTGACCGGGATGTTGCCGACAACGGATCTGTTGATCGGCGCGGTCTTGGTCCCGGGAGCGAAAGCGCCGAAACTGATTACGCGAGAGATGTTGCAGAAGATGAAACCGGGAAGCGTTTTCGTGGATATTGCGATCGATCAGGGCGGTTGCGCGGAAACTTCGCGCGCCACCACGCATCTGGATCCGGTTTATCTGGAAGAGCAGGTCATTCACTATTGCGTGGCGAATATGCCGGGTGCTTATGCTCGCACCTCGACTCAAGCGCTAAGCAACGCTACCGCGCGCTATGTCGAGCTTTTAGCGGATTTCGGATTGGAAGCAGGCTGCAAAAAGCAGCCCGCGCTCCTCGGCGGAATCAATACCCGGGATGGCCGCCTAACGTTGCAGGCGGTGGCGGATGCACACGGCATGTCCTACACGCCGGCGTTCTAGATTCTCGGGTAGGGTGGGCGTCTCGCCTGCGGTTTCGGCGTCTTGCCGAAGCGAAGTCTTTTATCTGCGGAAGCCCGCGCGGCAGGATGCCTCGCTCGGCGGGCGGGACGCCCGCCCTACCCGGAACTTTCCTTTTCGCCGCCCACCGCACCGGCGCTGTCGCCTGAGCTTACCCTGATGGGTGGCCCATCTTTCGCCGAAAATAGGGCCAAAAGGAAGGGTTGCTTCGATTCATCTTTCGTCCAGAATAGGGCACTCAAACCAATTATGAAGAAATATATCTGTATCCTAGCCACCGCTGCACTCTTTACCGCGTGCGAGCAAAAATCCGAAACCGTCACGCCAGCTGCTCCGGACCACAACACCACCACGATTGTGAATCCCTCGCCGGCAGAAACGAAGAAGACCGAGATGAACACGACGATCGTGAACCCAACTCCGGCTGAGTCGAAGAAGACTGAGACGAACACGACGACGAATATCAATACGACGGCGACGGCGACCCCGAATCCTTAATCGGGAAATTTCCCGCTGGTAGAGTCTTCCCGTGGCTTCGGCCGCGGGAAGACTTTTACTGTACGGAGGAATTTAACGCGGCCCCACGAGGTGGTTCGTGTTACAAAACGAGCATGGATACGGATGCCGGCGCGGCGCGCTTGAGTTTCGGCCGTGAACGGCGACTGACCCGTTCCGCAGAATTCGCGCGCGTCCGAGTCGAGGGAAAGGCGCAACGCGGTAGTCTCATGATTCTCGGGGTGCTGGATGCAAAGGACAGCGGATTTCGCGCGGGATTCGTCACCTCAAAGCGCGTCGGCGGCGCGGTGGAGCGCAATCGCGTTCGGCGCCGCTTGCGGGAAGTTGTGCGACGTCATCAAGCGGAGATTCGCGCTGGAATCTGGCTGGTGGTGATCGCGCGACCGCCGGCGGCACGCGCCACTTACGCCGCGCTGAAAGATGAGTGGTTGCGTCTGGCAAAGCGCGCTTTTATCCTAGCGCCCTGATGCTTCTGATCGTCCGATTTTTCGTCCGCACCTATCAAGCGACGATCTCGCCCATGCTCTCATTTCTGGGCGGACCGGGCAGCGGTTGCCGCTTTCAGCCGACCTGTTCTCATTACTTCCTCGAGGCGGTAGAGACGCACGGAATTCTGCGTGGAAGCTGGCTTGGATTGAAGCGATTGGGGCGTTGCCAACCATGGGGCGGGCAGGGTCATGATCCCGTTCCTCCGTCTCACACCCATCATCTGATCTGCGAGTAGGCAGTCGGCGCACGTATGGACCGACAAGCATGGATTGCCGTTACCCTTTGCGTTCTGGGGCTGATTGGATGGCAGGTTTACATGACCAAGACCGCGCTGCCTGTGGCCGCGCGATCTCCGATGGTCGCCGCTGCCTCTCCGGCGCCTGAGAATTCTGCGGCGCCGAATTCTTCGCCCGCTGCGACTCCGGCGGATATTACCGCATCCCCGGTGGCGTCGCCGGCGCCCGTCGCCACGCCCTCGTTTGCGGAGAAGTTTGAGGTTTTGGCGAATCCTGATATCGAGCTGCGTTTGACCAATCGCGGCGGCGGGATCAGCGAAGCGCGCATGTTGCACCAGGCGGGCGCGGATGGGAAAACCGATGTCGTCTTGAACGCGCCCAACCGCCTTCCGATCGGCTCCTTCCTCGAACAGCCCTCGGCGGCATCTTTTCGGGAATTTACGCCCACGCGCCTGCCGGATGGCAGCGTCCAATTTGAGCGGGTGACGCCGGAGGGCGTGACGGTGCGGAAGCATTTTTTCTTCCCGCCGCCGACGGCAGCTAAGGACAACTTCGTGGTCGAGATGGAGGTGGAGATTCGCAACGGAGGCGCGGCCGCCTACAAGGGGCCCGATTATTTTGTCGGCCTTGGCTCATCGGTCCCGATTCATCTGCGGGATTTGCCGACATACACGCGGATGGTCTGGTTCGTCGGCGGAAAGGCGCGATCGACTGATGTCACTCAGTTCGCGGCTCAGCATTATCCGCTAGTCGGGATCGAACGGCGGTCGGAACAGAAAGTCTTTCAGGAGAAGGTCAGCGGCGCGGAGTGGGGCGCGATGAGTAACCAATTCTTCACGTCCATCGTCACGCCCATGGATGGGAAAATTTCCGAAGTGTGGGCGATTCCATTCGAGATCACGGATGCGGATGGGGCTCCCTTGAAGGGGATCGAAGGCGCGATCGGGTTTGCGGGATTTGAATTGCAACCAGGCCAGAGCCTCACCCAACACTTCCAAATTTATGCCGGGCCGAAACTCTACGCACGCCTGACGAAGCTGCCGCACGATGAAGCCGCGATCATGAATTTCGGGCTCTGGCGGCCCGTCAGCCAGACGCTCTTGAATTTCATGAACCTGCTCCACAGCTGGGTTAAGAGCTACGGCCTCGCCATTATTCTCCTGACCGCGTGCGTGAAGGGTGTCCTCTGGCCGCTGCAAAATAAGGCGAACAAATCGATGCGCCGGATGTCGGCGCTCTCGCCGAAGATGCAGGCCCTAAAGGAAAAGTACAAGGACGACCCGACGAAGATGAATACCGAGGTCATGAAGCTCTACAAAGAGCATGGCGTGAATCCAGTGGGCGGGTGTTTGCCAATGATGATTCAGATCCCGATTTTCTTCGGCCTTTTCACCATGCTCGGTCAGGCTGCGGAATTACGGAACGCTTCTTTCCTCTGGATCCATGATCTTTCCCAACCCGACACGCTCTTCATGATTCCCGGGCTGGGCTGGATTCCGATTCTGGGCAATCCGATCACGGGCAGCCTGCCGGTTAATTTGCTTCCGATTATGATGGGAGCGTCGAACGTCTGGCTAATGCGGATGACGCCGAACACCGGCGACGCCATGCAACGCCGGGTCATGATGTTCATGCCGCTGATTTTTTTGGTTTTTTGCTACAACTTCGCCGCGGCACTGGCATTGTATTACACCACGCAAAACCTGTTCACGATTCTGCAGCTTTGGCAGAATAAAAGACAGCCGGCACCGGTCCTGACGACTCCGGCACCGACCGTGAAGCGTGGCAAAAAGGGAAAATCATGACGCCGAAAGAACTCCTCGATACCATTCTCGGCTACCTCGGCTTCGTCGTGCAGATCGAAGAGACTCGCAGCGAGGGCGGCAACGCCACCCTCCAGCTTTACACCGAAGAAAGCGGGCGCCTCATCGGCCACGAAGGGGAGACGCTAGAAGCAATCCAGTTCCTGCTCAATCGGTTGTTACAGGCGAAGGACCGTGATGCGGAGAAGGTGATTGTCGACTGCGAGATGTTCCGCTCCATGCGCGAAGACCGCATCGTGCAGCGGGTGCGGGAACTGGCGGAACGCGTGCGCATGAGCGGCCGCTCACTTCAACTCGAACCGATGAATTCCTACGAACGGCGTATCGTCCACAACGCGTTCAAAGACGACCCAGATGTCGCGACCTGGAGCCCTTCCGACTCTGCGCGGATCAAGCAAATCACCCTCATGAAACGCCGGCCCAAGCAGGAAGCCGCCGCGCAGTAGCCGGGAGAGCGCGTGTCATCCTGAGCCGCGGAGACGGTCGAAGGATCTCGCCGTCGGAAGTCAGACCCGCCCTTACGAGAAAGCCCTCAGCGCGGCGGACGCACTGGAACGCGGAAGCGTAAAAGCGAATGCGAGATCCCTCGACCGTGCTTCGCCGGCTCGGGATGACAGTTCATACGATCGCACTTTAGGCAAACGGCTCGAGGTGACGGAACGCAACCTATCTTTAGCGGACGCATCGAGAGGCTGACGCGCTCACCGCTGGTCGGGTCGGATCAGAAGCCCATCCGAAACACAATCTTTCCGCCCCGTTGATTCTGCATCGCATGCCGGACTGCAGCCTGCGCTTCGCCTAACGAGTAAACTGCGTCCACCTTCGTCCGGAGCAAACCGCGTTCTGCCATCTCGAAGAGCGGAGCAAACGTCTCTGCGCGTTCCGCGGGCGTGGCGGCGTCATACCATTTATTCACCCAGAAGCCGGTGAACTTCAGGTTCTTGAAAATCAGCAGCCCGTTCGGAATGGTCAGCGGCTGTAGGCTCATGGCGCCGTACGTAACTATGGTCGCATCGTCCGCCAGCGTCTTTGCCATTCGCAGCGCGCCCTCGCCTCCCACTGCGTTCAGCGCGAGGCGCAATGGCGCACCGCCGGTTCCCGTCTTCACCTCCGCGCGCAGGTTTTCGCCGTCCACCAGCACCACGTCCCCGCCTTCCGCGCGCAACTCCTCCACCAACTCCGTGCGACGGACGATATTGACGCTTTTGAAGCCGAGTTCGCGACCGATTTGGATCGCGGCCCGTCCCGCCGCGGAGTTCGCTGCGTTCTGGATGAACCAATCCCCGCGCTTCAGGGAAACGAAATCGTGCAACATCCGCCACGCTGTGATCGGATTGACTTTCAACATCGCCGCCTGCCCCGGCTCGATGTCGTTAGGCACGACGACCAGCTTCTCCGCCTTTACCGAACACGCCTCGCGCCACGTCCCTAGATTGTGCGGCAAAATCACCATGTCGCCTATTTTCACACCGCGCGCGTCCGGCCCCATTTCCACGACTGTCCCGGCGCCTTCCATACCTGGAGTCGCCGGCAACGTGGGCCGGACTGGATATTTTCCTTCTATGGCGTTGATGTCGGCTGGATTTAACGGCGCCGCGAGCAGGCGGACTACGACTTCACCGGCGGCGGGAGTCGGCCACGGTTGCTCGACTACCTTGAGCACCTCCGCCGGATTTCCGTGCGCTTCGTAGACTGCGGCGCGTATAGTTTTGCTCATCGATGGTCCCGATCACCCAGCCTACAGTGAACGTTTCCGCCGGCAATTTGCAAAGCGGCGCGCGCGTCGCCCTGCTCGGGATGGTGATCAATTTGGTTTTCGCGATCGCCAAGGTCACGGCCGGCGTCTTCGGAAATTCCTACGTTTTGATCGCGGACGGGATCGAATCCGCGCTCGACATCGGAGGCTCGATTGTCATCTGGGGCGGATTGAAAATTGCGGCTCGGCCCCCGGACGCGACCCATCCCTACGGCCACGGGAAAGCGGAACCGGTCGCCGCGGCCATCGTCGCCTTCGGAGTGCTCGCGGCCGCGCTCGGTCTCGCGATCCAAAGTGTGCGCGAAATTTTTCTGCCGCATCACGCGCCGGCACCTTTCACCCTGGTTGTTCTCGTGGTCGTCATCGTGGTGAAGGAGTTGCTCTACCGCTTCGTGATTCGGATCGGGCGGGACGTGGCGAGCACAGCGGTGCAGACGGATGCGTGGCATCATCGCTTCGATGCCATGACGTCCGGTGCGGCCTTCGTCGGCATTTCCATCGCGCTGCTTGGCGGTGAGGGCTGGGAAAGCGCGGATGACTGGGCGGCGCTCTTTGCCTGCATGCTCATCGGTGCCAACGGCTTCCGTCTCCTCCTCCCTGCGGTTCGCGAAATTCTCGATACCGCACCTGACGGCGACGTGCGGGAAATCGTCGCGCGTGCTGCCGGCTCGGTCCCCGGCGTCTACGAAGTAGAAAAATGTCTCGTGCGAAAAATGGGGCTCAATTTCTACGCCGACCTGCACGTGAAAGTAGACGGCACCATTTCCGTGCGAGACGGACACGCGATTGCGCACGAGGTGAAGAACGCCATCCGCGCGACCGATTCCCGGATTGCCGACGTGCTCGTGCACGTGGAACCGGCTTAAACCGCCTCGCGGATGATCGCTGCGAGCGCGTGAGCGAGCGTGCGCCGAGTGGTCGCGACGCGCCGCGCAAAGAAAAGCAGCCGCATGATCGCGGAGGGATGGAGGAGTAAATAACCGCACAACGGCAGAATAACCGTCCGCTGGCGCGTGAGATCAAAAAGCACTTCCGGCGGCGCGGGAAAGGGATGCGACGGTGTGTCGGTAATCGCTCGTAACGAAACCATCGGAATTCGCATCGCGGCGCAAATTTCGGCAATAAATGCGGTTTCCATATCGACCGCATCCGCCGCTCCAGTTCGGCGCAACTCCGCTCGTTCCGCGGAGGAATCGATTACCGACGCCGCAGTCACGAGCCTGCCCGAGTGGCTCGGAGCGAGTTCCGGGAGAGCGATTTGGGCGGTCGTATAATTTTCCGCCACGAAGAGATCACCGACCTGCCAGCGATCGTGCAAAGCGCCGGCAAATCCGGCGCTGAGCAGCAGCCGCGGCGATTGGGCACGAAGAAAATCCGGCAGCCGGAGGCGCGTGGTCTTTTCTCCGACGCCGGTGTGCAAAACACAGACGCGTTGCCCATCCAACGTGCCGCAGATCGAATGCGCGCCGCATGTCGGCTGTTGCAGAAGGGCCAGAAACGCCGCGCTCTCGGACGGCAGCGCAAACGTGACCGCAATCATGGGGCGGCAGTCTCCGCGATGCGCACTTGTACGATGGTGCGCTTTTCGGGAGAGACGGCGGGCGGCAACGGAGAGATCGGTGGCGCGGGGGCGGCTACGGCTACGCGAAACTCGGCTTCGCGTGATGTTGGAATATCCGCGAGCACGGTCAAGCCGCTGCCTTCCGGCGGTGCCGCTTGCGCGCTGCCGCCGAGAGCGGTCGCGACCGCGAAGATGCGTTGCGCGACTTTGTCCCATTCCGCGCGTGGCGCGGCGAGCTTGATATCGGCCGGGACAAACGTGTTGATCGGCATTGCATTTTGCGCAGCCGCGCCCACCGACGCGTTCACTTGCCGCCGAACCGCGACTTCGTTCCGCACGATGTTGTTTGCTCTCTTGGTCTTGATCGAAATGAAGACGAGACCGCCAATCACATTCGCAAAGACCAGCACAACCGCCGCGGCTGCGATCTGCCGGCCCAGCCGACCGCCGCGCTCGCTCTGTTCCGGAAGAACGACTTCGCGGCTGACGCCTCCACCGCGATGAATCTCCCGCGCGATGTTGAATTGTTGCCGCAATTGCGGGTCGGCCATGAGCTTCTCTTCGAGCTGCGTGCGCTCGGCGGGAGCAAGTTTTCCGTCCAGGTAATCGAAAAGTTTATCAGGATTCATGGCTGCGATTGAGGACGTTACCAGCTTCCTCCGCAATCGCGACCTGCGGTCCGCGATCCCTTCTCTACCAGTTTGCTCTTCATTGCCGTAGAAATAGATTAACGACTTCGTGGATGAATACGGCACCGCTCTTGTTCCGGCCCGACGCACCTGGCTCAAACGAGTCGGATTGGCGTTTGGCATTGTCGTGCTCGCGCTGGTCGTTTTCCATCGGCCTCTCCTGCACAGCGTAGGCCGGCGGCTTGCGATTCATTTTGCGGCTAAAGAAAATCTAAGAGTCGATTTTCGGCTCGAAGGTTCGATTTTGGGCGGTCTCGTCTTGCGGAATGTCCACGCCGTCGCGACCGGACCATCCGCGTTGCAGTCGGCTGATATCGATCTGGTGCGAGTGGACTACAGCCTTTGGGACTGGATGACGAAGGGCCGAGCTAACCTCTTGGGTGACGTCGAGGTCCGACACGCCAGCATCGTCCTCGACCCCGCGAAAGCGCCCCCGAAACTCAAGCTGCCGAAGAGCGACGAAAAATTCTCCTTGCCGGCGGTTTTTCCGAAACGCCTGCTCCTATCCGACGTGAACCTGCGCTACGTTTCGCCGCCGAAAGATCTCATCGTGGAGCATCTCGATTTCGTACTTGATCCGAAGAATCCGGGCGAATTTCGCATTGGTCGGTTGCAGCTTTCGAATGGTCGCACCTGGACAAATATCGCGGCCAGCACTTCCTACGAAAATCGGAATCTCATCCTGCACGATCTCGTTCTGGACGAGCAAACGAAGTTGCGATTGGTCAAGATCGACGCGTCGCATCTGGCGGCGAACGCCCTGGACTTGAAGCTCGAAGGCACCCTCGTGGGCGCTCCGGTCTCGGCAACGGTGTCGCTCGGCGAAAAGAAGGATGCGATGGCCGCCGGGATCGATTTTGCGGCCGAGAATTTGTCGCTCGAGACGCTCACTGCGTATGTGGCGCCCCCCACCATTCACGGGACTAACGTCGATGGCCCAAAAGTAGAACTGGACACGACGAAACCGGCACTCCGCGGTGATGTGCAAAAGATCGCAATCAAGCTCGATGGGGAGCTGGAACGGCCGAAAACGTGGACCGGCTCCGTCGTCGGAGAGATGAAGAATATATCGGCTGGGGGAATAGTTTTCGACAGCGCGACGATTGATTTTCGCGCCAGTAACGGCGTCGGCACGATCAACGCGATCGATCTAAAACAAGGCCCGAGCACTATCAGCATCCAAGGCAGCGGGGAGCTGCCAGCCACACTCGATGGTTTCGGCCGCAGTCCAGCCTCGCTCGAACTGCGCGGGCTGGCGCCGGATTTAGCGGCGATGACGGCGGAGATGGCGAAGCCAATCAAGGGCGCGGCTGAATTTAGCGGTCGCATTAATGTTAAAGACGCAACCGTGCTGGCTGATTTTAACGTCACGGCGGGGCCGGTCGATTTCGGAAGCGGCGCCGTGCAGCGGGCGATCGTGAACATTCGCGCGACGAAGAAGATGCCGCCGGTCGACGTGGAGCGTCCCTATTTCGAGGGCCTGACTTCGCAGACGACATTAGACGTGACCGACCTGCGCGCGCACGGCTTCGTGCTCGACTCCGTGGCGGGTTCCATTCGAACGGAAGGACGGGATGTCGCCGTCGAGCAGTTGATCGCGAACCGGCATGACAACCGTCTAGCGCTCCACGGTCAATATCTCTTGCCGTTAGACTTCGCGCTGGCGGCGGAGCAGCCAGCGTCGTTTGCCGTCGCGCTGACTGCGCCGGAGATGGGAGATTATTGGGAAAACGAAAGCCCGGATCGCGTCACCGGGGCGATGCAATTCTGGGCGCAAGCCGATTACCGCGACGGCTTGGGAGCTGGCGCCTTCACGGTTTACGGCTCGAATTTGCGCGAGCGCGATCTGGTCGTGCCACAGCTCAGCGCGAGCGGATCGACCGCGAAAAATGTCGTCTATCTCGACGACCTAACGGCGCAGTTGAACGAGCACGATTACATCCGCGCGCAGGGGACGATCGGAGTGAAAGCGCCGCATCTCTACAACGGAAATCTGGCCGTGCACGTGACCGATCTGGGAACTTTCGAATCGGCTCTGCGTGCGCTGGGGCATCCGACAAAATTAGCCGGCGCGCTCGCGATCAACTGGGAAGGGCAGGGGGCGCTTTCCAACTTCCAGAACAGCGGAAAACTGAAGCTCACTCTGGAGAAGGGACGCTTCGCCGAGCTGAACAAACTGGAGGCCACGGTGGATGCCAATTATTCGCCTAACGAGTTAAACATTCCGATCGTTTATTTTTCGAGCGACAAGCTGATGTTCCAAACCGTGATGCAGGCGAAGGGCAGGACCCTTGAAGCAACGAAAATCCAGATCGACCAGGGACAGGCAAAATACGCCGCGGGCTACGTCTCGATTCCGTTCGTGTGGGAGAATCTGGGGACGGACAAACCGCTTTTCGATCCCGAGGGGAAGGTGCTGATAAATTTTCAAACCGAAAACCTAGATCTCAAAAAGCTGGCGAAAGACCTGGGCACGACCGCGCCGGTTTCCGGGCTGGCCAATCTCAAGCTCGACGCCGGAGGGACGATCAATGATTTGCAGGCGACGTTGGCCCTGCAATTAACCGGCTTGCGGGCAGAGCAGCTAAAGGATTTCCAACCGGCGACGTTCGCCTTGAACGCGAAAATCGAGAACAAGCGGCTCGTGGTCGAGGGCAAACTCGAACAAGCGAGAATCGAGCCGGTCGAGATTAAGGCCACGTTGCCGTTAGATCTCGCTCGCATCATTCAAGAGAAGGCGTTCGACCAGAACACGCCGGTGCAGGCGAGCGTGCGGATGCCGAGCAGTTCGGTGAATTTTATCCGACAATTCATCCCGGCGGTGGAGCGGGTGGATGGAAACGTCGCGCTCGATGTGAAGGTGGACGGTTCAGTGCGGCAACCGGTTTTGAGCGGATCGGCCGATCTAAAAATCAACGCCGCGCGTTTCGCAAATCCGACGCTGCCGTCGGTAACGAATTTTCAAGCGCGCCTAGTCTTCGCGCAGAACCGGCTGGATCTCGAGCAATTCCGCGGTGAGCTCGCGGGCGGACCGTTTACCCTTTCCGGCCGGATTACTTTTCCGGAATTAACCAAACCCGAGCTCGATCTCCAACTCCACGCCGAGGCGGTGTTGGT
>JBDUAE010000199.1:0-4389 GCA_040004805.1 Chthoniobacterales bacterium
CACAATCGCGCCCGCTTCGAGCAGCGTGACCACGTTCCGCGCATGGATCAAACTCCACGGAGTCTCCCGCGGAACGACGATGAGTTTGCGCCGCTCTTTAAGGAAAACATCGGCGGTGCGAAGCAGTGCGGTCTCGCCGGAACCCGTGGCGATGCGGCCGAGAGTGGACATCGAGCAGGGCACAATCACCATGGCGTCAAAACGGGCAGACCCGCTGACGTAGGGAACGTTGAGATCATTCTCTGGATGTTTGGCGACGCCCTCGGGCACGCGCAATTCGTCCGTCTCCTGCGTGGCCACCTGGCGAGCGTGCCCACTCATAATGAGGTGGACCTCGTGAGCACTGGCGTCGATTTGCTCAAGCAAGCGCTGGAGATAAATCGTGCCGCTGGCTCCGGTGGCGGCAATGACAAGTTTCATCGCGGTAAGGAACCACATCAGCTCCGCGAACACTAGAGGGTGTGGTGAGTTTTAGCCGCGTTCGCGTTGGCCAAGACGGAGGCAGCCGCCGTAAGCCTGCGGCAGTGAGATCGGGCCAGGCGTATGTGTCATCCTGAGTCGCGCAGACGGCGAAGGATCTCGCACAGGACGCTAAGACGCACGCCAGCGAGCGGTGGGATAACGCAGCTAGATGCGAGATCCTTCGGCGCGCTGCGCCGCCTCAGGATGACTGACTCGCGGGCGCGCGCGAAGGCTTGCATTGACTGCAGCTGGAGTAGGGTAGCCGATGATCAAGCGCCTTCTGCACACGCGTTATCGCGTCCAGGATTTGGAGAAAACCGTCGCCTTCTATCGCGATGTCCTCGGATTGGAAGAAGTCCGCCGGCACACTTCGGGGCGCGGATCGCAACTCGTCTTCTTCAAAGCGCCGGGCAGCGCGGAAGAGATCGAGCTCTGCAAATTCGACGAAAGCGGGCCGGTTGTGGTCGGTCCCGACCTGACGCATCTCGCTTTCGAAGTAGACGACATCGAGGAATTCGCGCGCCACTCTGCGGCGAAAGGCTATCCGCTTTCCGACGGTCCACACAAAAACAGTGGCGGCGGCGCGATCGCATTCATCGATGCGCCGGAGGGTTACGAGATCGAGTTGATCCAGCGCGCGACGGGCGAGTAGCCGCCGCGCCTTGCGCATGCGTGCGCCTTGCCACAACTTCTGCGCAATGCATTTCCGCCGGCGTTCCGCGTTTAATTTTCAACTCTGTCTCGCGACCGTGTTGGCGTGCTGCGTCGGCACGAGTGCCTTTGCCGCTCCCAAAAAAAAGAACACGAAGCACTCTGGCCCGCCGCCCATGGAAGCAGTGCGCGCGCTGCCGGCCAATTCCCACAGCGCCGCCGCGGCACCAGCGCAACTGCCGGGCGGTGTGCCCGCAACCGCCGCTGCCGCCGTTATCGTGGTCGATGCGCGCACGGGCGCAGTCCTGTATGAAAAAAATGCGGACGCACAACGCGCCGCCGCCAGCACGCAAAAGCTGCTGACGTCTTTAATTATCGCGGAGCGAGGGTTCCTCGACAAAACCGTGACGGTGATGCCCGCGGACACCTACGCGGAACCGGTGCGGTTGAATATCAAAGCGGGCGAAACTTATCGGCGGATCGATCTCTTACGCGCGCTCTTGGTAAAAAGCCCGAACGACGTCGCTCGCTGTCTGGCGCGTGACTGCGGAGGCAGTCTGGAAGATTTTGCGGCCTTGATGAATCAGCGCGCACGCGAACTCGGCGCTACCAATTCGCATTTCATTAACCCAAATGGTTTGCCCATGCCGGGTCAATACTCGACCGCTCGTGATCTTTCGCTCATCGCCCGCGCCGCCTACGCCAATCCCACGATTCGCTCGATCGTGTCCCTGCCGAAGCTGGTCTTTCGTTTCTCCGATGGACGCACCCGCGAGCTGACCAATACGAACAAAGTCCTGACCCAGCTCCCTTACTGCAATGGAATGAAAACTGGCTACACCGAGGCGGCCGGGCATTGCCTGATCTCGAGCGGCGCGCGGCCGGGGCGGGACGTGATCGCAGTGGTTCTCGGCGATGGGAAAGCCCGCGTCTGGCAGGATTCCGCCGCGCTCCTTTCCTGGGCGCTCTGGATGTAGCGACGTCCGATTGTTACGTGCCCTAACGGGTCATCCCGAGCCGCGCAGACGGTCGAGGGATCACTCCGACGATATGACGATCACGCTCTAGCTAGTCCGTGTGATCGATACCGTATGCGAGATCCCTCGCCGTCTGCGCGGCTCGGGATGACCGATTCGGGGACGACAGCTAATTGCTCTCTGCCGCGCAGTTTACCTCCCGTGCATTCGTCCTACTTTGAACACGCGCGCGGGACAAACGTCGAATAGTCCACGCGCAGAATCATGAGCGATCTTTTCCACGAGCAACTCCAACAGCTTCGAGCGCAGTCGTTACATCGCTCGCTCCGGGAAATCGGGACCGCGCAAGGTCCGGAAGTGCAGGTCGTCGGTCATCAGTTGGCTAATTTTTCGTCAAACGATTATCTCGGCCTCGCGAACGACCCAATTCTGAAGGACGCGGCGGCGGCCGCCATCACCGAATTCGGAGTGGGCGCGGGCGCATCGCGGCTCATCAGCGGGACGCAATCACCTCACATCCGGCTCGAAAACGCGCTCGCAAAATGGAAGGGAACGCCGGCGGCTCTCACCTTCAGCAGCGGTTACGCGGCCGCGGTCGGAACGGTCCCGGCTTTGGTCGGAAAGCGCGATGTCATCCTGCTCGATAAACTCGCGCACGCTTCCCTCATCGATGGCGCGCGACTGAGCGGCGCGACGATCCGTGTCTTCCCGCACAATCATCTCGGCAAACTCGAGAGCCACCTGGAATGGGCGCGACAGGAACATCCCGACGGCCGACATCTGATCGTGACCGAATCAGTCTTTTCCATGGATGGCGACCGGGCTCCACTGCGCGCGTTGATCGGACTAAAAAAACGCTTCCGTGCACTGCTGTTGCTGGATGAGGCGCACGCCGTCGGTGTTATCGGGGCCGATGGCCGTGGTCTCGCGCAGGAGTTGGGCCTGGCGCGGCATGTGGAAGTGCAGATGGGCACACTAAGCAAGGCGCTGGGCGTGAGTGGCGGCTATATCTGCGGATCGCACAGCCTGATCGAATGGCTAGTGAACCGTGCGAGGTCGTTTATTTTTTCCACGGCGCCTCCACCACTATTGGCCGCAGCGGCAATGGCGGCGGTCGAATTTTTGCAGACAAGCGCAGGCCGAGACAGGCACGCGAAGCTTTGGAAGAATATTGAAATATTACGAGACGCGCTCCCACAGGTCGCGCCTGTGGGTGAGGTAGAGGCAATCAAGCCGACAGCGGCTGGAAAGAAGAGTCGGCCTGGTGTTCTCCGCCAGCTTCTCAGCGGTCATCGCGGAGAAAATCCGAAATCTGTCGTCTCAACCGCGCCGGAGCCCGCAACGAGCGGGAGCGCAATCCATCCTTTGCTGGTGGGCGACGAAGAAGAGGCGCTAAGCCTCGCGCGGTCGCTCCAGGCTGAGGGTTTTCTTGTGCCGGCGATTCGCTACCCGACCGTCGCGAAAGGCGCCGCTCGTCTGCGAATTACGGTGACGGCGGCCCACAACGAATCGCAGATTCGCACTCTGGCCGGAGCGATCAGGCGCCTCCGGCCAGAGGCTTTAACCTGACCAAATTAGAGGCCGGAAGCGGCGTTAGCCCGCAGCAACGGTGTCGGCAAAAGACCGGGATTCCGGTTCGGATCGATCGGGCCCTCCGCCGGCACATCCTCAGGCCCTTCCGCGGGAGGGGCTGGGTTGGCACTGGTCCTGGTATTCGCAGCGACACGCTGGGACATGGACTGGCGGGTGCTGGCGGTCTTCGTCGATTGGCACGCGGTAAAAAATGAAAGCGCGAGTAGGCAGGTGGCAATTTTGATCATTATTTTGAACTCCGAGGTGAGCAGGTTTTCGGTTCTCTTCCTGCGATCTTTATAATTACTATATTTAATTCCCAACTGGCAAGTACGATCTTTGCTAGGCCCATTTTGCGACTCATTTTTGCGAAAAAATAGCCGACAACGTCGCGTCTGGCGTCATTTTACCTAGGTGAGCCGGTTTCCGTGGCACGAAATCGCATGAGCCCCAGTCGTCGTTAGAGAAATCTTTCCAAAATCGCGTTTAGCTTTTTTGCGCTCTTTTTTGGCCAGTGTTTTCGGTCAGTCACAAGAGCCCCGCTGAGCGCCCGGTGCTCGGGCCAATTCGCTTCCAGCGGGATTCGCGGAATTGCCTGCGTGAGAATCTTTTTGGCGGTCTCTGCATTCGCCACGAGATGACCAAAAACCGACTCCGCCGATACCGGCTCTTCTTCCACCTTCCAGCAATCGTAGTCGGTGATCATCGCCAGCGTCCCGAGCGCGAT
>JBDUAE010000200.1:0-4374 GCA_040004805.1 Chthoniobacterales bacterium
TAACGGTGATCGACGGCAGCAACAACGCGACGCAAACCGT
This sequence comes from Chthoniobacterales bacterium, assembly GCA_040004805.1. GTDB lineage: Bacteria > Verrucomicrobiota > Verrucomicrobiia > Chthoniobacterales > UBA10450 > JACCTI01. The sequence goes on from JBDUAE010000200.1 coordinate 41, forward strand.
CACTGGCGGCGGAGGGCCATACGCCGTCGCGGTCAATCCGGTGACGAATAAGATCTACGTCGCAAACCAAAGCAGCTCGAGCGTGACAGTCGTCGACGGTGCCGACAACACGACGGCGACGGTCACAGTCGCGGGCAACAACAATCCCCACGCCGTGGCGGTAAATCCGCTAACAAATAAGATCTATGTGACTAATAACGGCAGCGCCAACGTGACGGTCATCAATGGCGCGGACAACACCGCGACGACGGTCGCGACCGGTTCCGCCCCCGAGGGCGTGGCGATCAACCCGGTGACCAACAAGATATATGTCGCTAATGGCAATAGTGGCAACGCGACCGTGATCGACGGCGCGACGAACGCCACCACCACCATCCCCATTGGCGTCGTGCCCTTATCGGTGGCGGTCAATCCGGTGACGGACAAGATTTATATGACGGACAGTTTCGGCAAGGTCGTCGTCATCAACGGTCCGGACAACACGACGACGGCATTCTCGTTCAGCGACCGCGACAATTCTCTGACTCTCAATCCCGTGACCAATAAGATCTATGTTATCGGCTTCGGCGGCACGATAGCCGTCGTCAATGGCGTCAACAACTCCGTAACCACGGTCCAGGCTGGTGCCACTCCCAGAGCCATCGCCGTCAATCCGGTGACGAATAAGATCTACGTTGTTAATACCGACGGCAACAACGTAACGGTGATCGACGGCGATACCAATACCACGGCCACAGTCGGGGCTGGTTCATCGCCACAATCTGTCGCCGTCAATCCGGTGACGAATAAGATCTATGTCGCTAATTTCAACGGTGGGATTGCGACGGTGATCGACGGAACGAATAACTCGACGACGACCGTTCCGATTGGGGGCGATTCGTTTGCCACCGCGGTCAATCCGATAACGAATAAAGTTTATGTAGTTAATCGGCTCACTAACAATGTAACGGTCATTGACGGGACCAACAATTCGACGACCACCGTCGCGGTCGGTTCGGGTCCGCGTTTCGTTGCGATTAATCCGGTGACGAATAAAATTTATGTGACTAACACTAGTAGCGACAATGTAACGGTCATTGACGGAACAAATAATTCGACCCTGACAATCTCCTCCGGTCCCGTCGGCTCGAATCCACAAGCCGTGGCGGTCAATCCGGTAACCAACAAAATCTATGTGTGCAACGTTTCCGGTCTTGCCAAAGTATCGGTGATCGACGGCGTGACCAACGCGACGGTGACAATTGCCGATCCATCCAGTTCAGGTCCGAGCGCCGTCGGAGTGAATCCGGTCACAAACAAGATCTATGTAGCTAATGGTCAAAGCAACAACGTCACAGTTATTGACGGCACAAATAACTCGATCGTGTCCGTCGCCGTAGGAGCGAATCCGCAAGCCGTCGCGGTCAATTCGATTACGAATAAAATTTATATCGGAAATGCCGGCGGCAGCAGCGTCACCGTGATCGACGGGACGAACAATTCCACTGCGACTGTCACCGTCGGTTCGGGTCCGTTTGCCGTCGCGGTGAATCAGGCGACGAATCAAATTTATACCGCTACAATAACAGCAACGACTTGACGGTGATTGACGGAACGAATAACTCAACGACGACCGTTGCCGTCGGCACGAGCCCGTTTCCCGTCGCGGTTAATCCGATCACGAACAAGATTTACGTTCCCAACATCAACAGCAACAACGTCACGGTGATCACGCCGGCACCGACCAATGCCATCCCGCTGAATACCGCGATTACGCCGGCCCCAGGCAATACGACCAGCCCGACAGCGACCTTCACCTTGACGGCAACTTCGACTTACGCGCCGAACGTACCGCCGCCGCAAGCCATCTATTTTCAGATAGACACCATTAACAGCACGTTTACTCAGGCAGTCGAACAAAGCCGTACCGCCACGACGCTAACGGCCAGCGCTTCGCCGCCCACACTGCAACGCGGCTTGCACATCATCTACTTCTTCGCCACGGATGGCTCGGATGCCACTTCGATTAACCCGAACCGCCCGGGGGGAGAGAACGTCGGCAAACGGGGATGGGATACCTCTGCGCCGAAATCCAGCCCGATCCTCGGCGGCATCAATGCGTATTTGTTTTTGGTTGGCCCGCCCGCGGTCCCGGTGGCCGGGGTCGCCTCCACCAAAACGCACGGCAGTGCCGGCGCGTTCGCCATTAACCTGCCAGTGAGCGGCAACCCCGGCATCGAATGCCGCAGCGGCGGCCCGGCTGGTAATCACACCTTAGTATTTACCTTCACGAACACGCTCGCCAGCGTAGGCAGCGCGAGTGTCAGCGCGGGTACGGGCTCGGTCGCCAGCAGCGGGATTGGCGCCGACGCGCATCAGTATGTGGTCAATCTCACCGGCGTGGCCAACGCGCAGGTCATTGGGGTGAGTTTGTCCAACGTGACTGACTCGGCCGGCAATAGCAGCAGCGCGGTGCCCGTATCGATGGGGGTGTTGCTCGGAGATACTACGGGTAATGGCACAGTCGACGCGCCCGATGTCGGGCAAACAAAATCCTTCTCGGGCCAGGCGCTCGACGCGACGAATTTCCGCGCGGATGTGAACGTCAGCGGTGTGATCAACGCTTCGGATATTGGTTTGGTGAAGTCGACCGCAGGCACATCGCTGCCATAGGCGCACGGCGGCGACACCCCCTTCGCAGAGGCGTTTTGGTGGCGGACAAGCGGCGTCCGGTTCGCAAACCAGATTTCAGCGCGCCTGTCGCCAAAAAGCGCGCCGTATCGCCGCTTTCGGGAAGACTAGTTGGTCGCGAGCCGAGCGGTGACGATGCGTTTTCCCACTCCTTGGTGATTTTTTTGAGCCGATTCATCAGAATTTTCCGCGAGAAGTAGAAAGGGCCGTTTTTGCCTGGGAAGGCAGGACAGTCCCGCAGCTTAGGAAATGATGAAAAATTATCTATTCGCTCTTTGTCTTGCGATCGCGGCTTTGTTCGGAAGCGGGCACTTATCGCAGGCGCAGACGCCCCGGAGCTGGGCGCAAAGTTACGGCGTGGGCAGCTACGGCGGAAATTTCAGGCCAGTCGACGATCCATTTTATGGTTCGGGCACGGATGTCCCGAGGGCGATGGCAGAGATGCCCGATGGCGGCATGGTGGTGGCAGGGCAAATCGATTTTCCGAAATACTATGCGCCCTTCGTCGGGAACCCGGGGACATCTGGCCGGGCCAACGCGGTCCTGGTCCGCTATGGAGCGGATGGGACGGTGCTCTGGCAACACGAGCTGCACCAGAACAACGACCGGCTGCAATATTCCAACGGGAACGGGTACTACTATGCGGCACCGACGCGCGTGAGCCAGATCGTGGTGGATGCGGCCGGAAATATTTTTGTCGCGGGCGGTAAAGGTAATCCGGACAACGGTGGATCGAGCCCTTTTGTCGGCAAATTTTCTTCGAACGGCGATTTGCTCTGGCAAAAAGGGATGCCCACGGCGGCGCTTCACGTTCCGGGTCAGCCGCCCGCGGATTTTACGGTAGGCGTTTCCGGCGCGTCCTTCATGAGCGCGACGAATGACGGTGGAGTCGTCGTTTCGCTCTTGCAGGGAAAACCCAATTTTGTGAATGGCGTGGTTCCGGTCCTGGCAAAATTCAATGCGGACGGCACGCTCGCTCTCTATCGCGCCTACGAGAACATGGTGAACTTTTACGGCGACAGTCCAGTCGCCCAGTCGCGCGACGGCTCCCGCTATGTCATGGCCTTCTACAGCTCGCTGCCCAATGGCTCGGGCGGTTCCCTTTTGGGCACGCTCCTGATCCTCTTCGACGCGAGCGGAAACATCCTGGCGCAGAATGGCTGGCTCTCTCCGGATGGCGGGGGAGAGCAACCGGTCGCGCTCATCAGCACGAGCGACGGCGGTTTTGCCTCGCTCTCCTACATTGCGGATTACGACGGCGGAGTGCTTCGAAAATACAACGCCGATCTCTCGGCGACCGCTTTCGTGAAACGAATCAAGGGTGCTTCGCCGCGGCATCTCCTGCTCAACAGCCTCGCGGAGACTCTCGATGGCGGGTTTCTCATTAGTGGCGAAACGGCCGGGCCCGATTCCCCCGCCAGCGGATATGACGGCCTTCTAATGAACGTGAATGCCGCAGGTGCCCTGCAGTTCTCGAGCTTAATCGGTGGACCACGGAGCGAGGGCGGCCCGGCTTCCAACGGTCCTTCGAGCTCCTTCGCAATCGCGCTGGCCAATGGCGGTTACGGGTTCGCCGGCACGACGACAAGCTACACGACGGATGGTCCGCTCAATGGCGGCTTTTCCTTCAAGTCGGATTGGTGGGCGGTGCGGACGGATGCGAA
>JBDUAE010000201.1:0-4368 GCA_040004805.1 Chthoniobacterales bacterium
AGGAATGCTCGAGCACGCGCGCCATTTCCCACGCCGTCGCCGGCACGCCCGCGATAGCCATAATTGAGTGCCGATCGATCTCCAGCACCTTGTCCGCGCGATCGTAGACCACGGTGTTACCGGAAGTCGCCCGCCGATCGCCCGCCACCATCACGCCTCCGGCAAACTTGAAAGCCAGTATCGTCGTCGCCTGCGTCTGCGGGATCGCGCCCGCGTTTACCTGCATCCCCGCTCCACCCACTATCGCGGCGGGCGGCAACAATCCCTTCCTACGGAGCAAGCCCGCGAAATCATCCTGACTTTCGCCCAGGACCGGCAGCATCGCCGCGGTGGGCGTGTCCATTACTGGCCCGTCCGCTGCCGGTAGCGCTTCGATTGTTCCGGGTCGACCTTGCGCATTTTCTTGAGCAGCTCCTGCGTGTCTGGTCGGGAAATGTCCGGCGCCTTCGGCCCGTCGCCGCCGTCGCCCTGCTTCGGACCCCAAGGGACCGCTGGTTTTTGCAGACGTTCCGGCATGAAAAAAAGTTAAGGACGAATACCGCAAACGCAAGCGAGGCGCGGTCCGGCGCGCGCGTCTTTCTTGCCACGAGCCCGCGGTAATGCCAAGATTCCGCCCGATGAAGCCGTCACTCCCGATCCTGCTCGCTGTCGTCTCTTCCATCGCCGCTTTCGCTCTTCCCGCCCGCGCGCAAACCTTTGCCTCCGGCGGTGACAAAGCCAGCGCGCAACTGGAAGCGCTCTCGAAAAAACTCGATGAGCAGAATTTGAAAATCGACGCGCTCTCCCAGCAGCTCCTGAAAATGGAGAAACAAATTTCCGATATCCGGCCGGGGGTCATGATCGGAGAGACGGCCCCAACCTCCGGCTCGCCCACCATTCCGGCCGCCACCGCCCCTGCGGCTCCCGCGGCCCCCGGCAGCGAGAATGCGCATGTCGTCACCAAGGGCGAAACCCTCACCTCCATCGCCAAAACGCACCGGGTAGGCGTCCAAGAGTTGCAAAAATTCAACCATATCGAGAATGATCGCGCCCTTCAGATTGGACAGACGATCATGATCCCGACCCCCGGCGCCACTCCCACGCCTAACGAGTGATGGAGGCGGCGGCCGCGCGTTCCTGGTTTCTCCGCAAGCAGGAGGACGGTAGTGTCTTTGGCCCATTGCCATTCGAACAACTCGCGCGCTGGGCCGCCTTCGCCCAAATCTCGCCTAACGATTCCATCTCCGTCGATCGCGAGAATTGGATGAAGGCGCCGATGCTCCCGGAACTGGCGATGGATTGGATCGTCGAGGTCACGAGCGAACGTCTCTACGGCCCCACCACGCTCGGCGCGATTCGGGAGTTTTTGCACCTGGGCGAAATCGACGCGGACACCTTTGTCATCAATTCCTGCGACGCCAGCCGGAAGCAGATTCGCAGCCTGGCCGCGGTTCTGGAAACGATGCACCCGCCCCCGCCGGAGCAAATTGCCGACAGCGCAGCCACGGTCGGCCCCACCGCCGCCGGGATGGCAATCGCGGTCACAGAACGCATTCGAGAGTTGGAACAAGCGCTCCGCGAAGAGCGACGCGCCGTAGCCGAAGCCGAGGCGCGCTATCGTGAGCTGGAACAAAAATATCGCCAACTCGCCAGCGACCGGTCTGGCGTTTAGCCGACCGGCAGGAGCACTCTTGGCTCCCGGCTTCCATCGGCGTCGAGGAAACTCTGCTCCCAAAGCCGAGCGTATTTTCCGCCCAGCTCCAACAATTCCGAATGCGTCCCGCGCTCGATAATCTGCCCACGTTCTAGCACCAGAATCTGATCCGCGCCCATAATGGTCGAGAGCCGATGGGCGATCACGAAACACGTCCGGTGAAACATCAGATGCTCCAACGCCTCTTGGATCAATCGCTCCGTCGTCGTATCCACGCTCGCGGTCGCTTCGTCCAGAATCAGAATCGGTGGATCCTTCAAAAGCGCGCGCGCGATCGACAACCGCTGCTTCTCGCCCACGCTTAACTTCACTCCCCGCTCTCCCACCACGCTACTCAGTCCGTCTGGCAGTCGATCGATGAAGACACGCGCATTCGCGGCAGTCGCGGCGCGCAATAATTCCTCATCGGAAGCTTCGGGTTTACCCATCAGCAGATTTTCCCGAATCGTGCCGTTAAAAAGAAAACTCTCCTGCGTGACCAGGCCAACAATTTCCCGCAAACGCCGCACTCCGTAAGACTGCAAGGGCCGGCCATCGAGCAAAATCTCACCCGAAGTCAGCTCGTAAAACCGCGTCAACAGATTCACCAAAGTCGATTTGCCGGCGCCCGTCGTGCCCACGAGTGCGATCGTCTGCCCGGGCCGCGCCTGGAAGTTTATGTGCTGCAGCGCCGGCGCGTGTTCGTCACCGTAATTGAAACTCACGTCCTCGTATCGAACCTCGCCTCGCACCTTCCGGTTTGGCGGATCCACGTCCCATCCCGGCTCTATCGGTTCGTCGATGATCTCAAACACACGCTCCCCCGCCGCACGTCCCGCTTGCACCAATTGATTCAACTGATGCAGCTTCCCGATCGGCTCATAAAGAAAACTCATGAGAACTAGAAACATCGCCAAATCGCCCAGCTGCATCGTGCCCGCGAGCACCGCGCGCGCGCCCACCCAGACAACTGCCATCACGCCTAACGAACCGATCAGAAGCATCGAGGGGCTATAAACCGCCCACACTTTCATCACCACGAGCGTGGCCGTCCGCAGTTGGTCGCTCACCGAGTTGAAGCGCGTGTGCTCTTCGCGCTCGCGCACAAAGCTCTTGATCTGGCGGATGCCGGAAAGGTTATCGTGCAGCAACGAATTCATCGCCGACGAGGCGCGGCGTTGCAGGCGGTAACGCCGGTGCGCCGTTAGCGTGTACCAGAGCGCGCCACCGGCCAGAAGCGGCATTGGAGCCAGACCGACAAGCGCGAGCGTGGTGCTGACGTAAAACATCATCCCGAGCACGATCACCACCTGCAGGAGCGCAACGACGCCCTGCTCGATCCCGTCAATCAGCATCCGCTCGACCGAGTTCACATCCTCGAGGATGCGTGTCATGAGATCGCCTGTGGCGCGATTGTCGAACCAGCGCAGCGGCAGCATCTGGATGTGCGAATAGAGATCGCTCCGCAGATCGAAGATCACTTTCTGCTCGAAAGTGTTGTTTAAAACGATCCGCAGCGCGTTCAGCCCGTGCTGTAGAAAAAAAGCCAGCGTCGCCACCAGCAGCAGCGGAGTCAGCCGATCCGGCCGGTGTTGAATGAGGACCTGATCGATCACCAATTTCGTTACTGCCGGAAACACCACCACCATCAGCGTGCCGACAATTGCACAGAAAAGCATGGCCGATCCCAGCACGGGATACCGCCGCAAATACCGAAAAACACGCGAAACAATCGTCATTCCTAAGTAACGTCAGCGACTGCGCCAAACCACGCAAGGCGAGGCCACGCCCCCAAACGAATGTTGGACGGAATCCGGGAGCCGTCGGACGTTCTGCCACACACTCCGTATGCAGATCCAACGCATCTTCATTTCCTCCGGACACAATTATTTCGGCCATGCGGGTGGCGAGCCGGATGATGTGCCACTGCAAGAGGTCACGCAGGTCGAATGCGTCGCCGGGAACGGTCTACGAGGCGATCGCTTTTTTGATTTCTCGAAAGATTATAAAGGTCAGATCACTTTCTTTTCGCAGGAGATTTTCGACCAGCTCAGCGCCGCTTTTCCCGAGACCGAGAAATCTCCCGGGGTCCTGCGCCGCAATGTCATCGTCTCTGGAGTGACGCTGAACGAATTGATCGGACAGAAATTCGAAATTCAAGGCGTGCGCTTTTTCGGCACCCAACACTGCAAACCCTGTTACTGGATGGATCGAGCCTTCGCCCCCGGGGCCGAGGCCTGGCTCAAAAACAAGGGCGGTCTGCGTGCGCGGATTTTGACGGACGGTTGGATCAAGGCCGAAGCCGGTAAACTTACGACCGCGGGTTTGCGGTGAGTATTTCCTTCAGTGCCTTGCTCCTCGCGGGCGGCCAATCGCAGCGCATGGGTCGCGACAAAGCTTGGTTAGAAATTGCGGGTGAACCGCTCTGGCGAAGACAACTTACCTTGCTCGAATCCCTCGCGCCTGAACGAATCTTCATCGCCGCTCCCGTTCACCCAGAATGGCTTTGTCCCCGATGCGAGTTCGTCGCCGATGCGCGTTCGGGAGCCGGGCCGCTCGCGGGCCTGGTCGCGGGTTTACGCGCCTGCACCTCGCAATTCCTCCTCGCGCTCGCGGTAGATCTACCGTCGATGTCGGCTATTTTCCTTCGCGACTTGTTAGGGCAATGCACGCCGGGAAGAGGTGTCATTCCCGTG
>JBDUAE010000202.1:0-4367 GCA_040004805.1 Chthoniobacterales bacterium
CATCGGCGCCGACACGGTCGAAGCACGCACGAACAAAAGAGCGGACACACACCGCGCTTGTCGGCTAATTTCTCTACATGCACCCGGAATACCGCGCGCGGTTCAATGCGGACTTCACTGACCAGCGCTACGAGGAGCTTCTCCGCACCGCGAATGAGAGCGAGCGTTGGCCGGTCGATTTCCGGATCTCGGAAACGCCGATTTTTTTCACGTCGGAGTTTACGGCGGAGATAGCAGCCGCCGCCGCAGAGTTGGTCGCGCAATTGCGCACACCGGAATTTGCCAAACATGCGCAGAGCGCTATTCCCCCGGGCCTCGAAGTCCCGGGCGAGACGGCGCACCCGATTTTCCTGCAAGTGGATTTCGCGATCTGCGAAGTGGACGGTCGACTCACTCCGCGCCTGATCGAGCTACAGGGATTTCCCAGCCTCTACGCTTTCCAAATGTTCCTGCTGCGTTGTATGCGGCACGCTTATCCGGCGATTCCGGCGGAACTTCATCCTTTTTTCAGCGGGTTGGATGAGCATTCTTACACGGAATTGCTGCGCCGGGTCATCGTGGGCGATTCCGACCCGGCCAACGTGGTCCTACTCGAGATCGAGCCGGAAAAACAAAACACGCGGATCGATTTTGCCTGCACGGAGACGCTGCTCGGCGTGGCGCCTGTCTGCCTGACTCAAGTGACACGGCGCGGCGACAGCCTCTTCTACCAGCGCGACGGTCGCGAGGTGCGAATCGAGCGCGTTTATAACCGCGTGATCTTCGATGAACTTCTGCGTCGGCCCGACCTCAGCTTGGGTTTTAATTTCCAGGACGAAGTCGATGTCCACTGGGTCGGCCATCCGAATTGGTATTTCCGGATCAGCAAACATTCTCTCCCGTTCCTGAAAACGGCGCACACTTCGCGCGCTTATTTTGCGGATGCGTTTCCGGCCGCGGCCTCGTTAGGCGACTACGTTCTAAAGCCGCTCTATTCGTTTTCCGGACTCGGGGTCGATCTCGAGCCGACGGAAGAAAAGGTGCGAACGCTGCCGGATCCGCAGGCCTGGATCTTGCAGGAGAAAGTCGACTACGCGGCTTTCGTCCCCACGCCGGATGGCGGCCGGTCGAAAGCGGAGATTCGGATGATGTTCATCTGGCCGGAAGACGGCGAACCGACCTTGGTGAACAATCTCGTGCGCATGAGTCAGGGTGCGATGATGGGGGTTAAGTTTAACAAAAACAGAACCTGGGTGGGGTCCAGCATCGCCGTGCACGCTTAAGCGGCTCGGAGAAGGCACCGGCTCAGCGAGCCGCTTGCAGTTGCTGCAGCTTTTCTTCCGACTCGTGCAGGGCGTCTTGCGCCCGTGTGTGCTGCGGATCGGTTTCCAATAAGGGTTGGAGGATGGCGATAGCGGCGCGATAGTTCTGTGCAGCGTCCTCCGAGCGAGCCAGGCCCGGCTCGCTGAGCAAGTCTCCGAGATGAATGTGACTGATCGCGAGCGACAGTTTCGACATGACATTTTTCGGGTCTGCCTGATAGAGCACGCGAAAAGCTTCGAGTGATTTTTCGCGGTTGGCGAGGGCTGCACCCAGATCGCCGCGCATGATCTGGACGTTGGCGATTTTTTCCTGCGCGATCGCAGCGTCGCGCGCCAGCATGGCATTGTCCGGCCAATCGCGCGCGAGTTTCTCGCGGATCTGCTGCGACTTTCGATAGCTTTCCTCGGCCGCGGCGACGTCTTTTTGCGCTTCTTCGACGGAGCCGGTGCGCTCATAAACCAAGCCAAGAAAACGACCGGTCTTCAAATCGGCGGGGTCCGCCTGAGCCAAGGTCTGGAGGATGGCGAGCGAGGTGTGGAAATTGGCCATGGCGCTCGCAAAATCGCCGGCGTTGCGCATGTTGGGATTCCCGAGAAGGTCGCCCATTTTGATGTGGCTAATGGCGAGCGAACGCTGGGCGTTCCGGTCTTCGGAAGCCGCTTGCGCGATTTCGCGGAAGAGAGTCAGTGAAGCGCGCGTCGTCGCCACCGCCGCGGGGATATCGCCTGCGAGCGCCTGGAGGTCGCCCATTTTTTCCTTCACTAAGGCTAGAGAGCGGCGGGCCGCAGCGTCGCCACTGGAAATGGCCAGCAACTGTTCCGCGATTTCTTGCGCGCGCTGGTAGCTGCGCAGCGCTCCCGCGGTATCGCCGAGATTGGAGTTACTCGGATTCCCTTGCACGTTGCCGACGCGGATGTAAGCCGCGGCGAGCTCGCGTTGCAGCGAGGGATCGTCATGCGACTCCTGCGCCAGGCTGTCGAGATATTGCAGCGCCTCCTGCACAATGAGCGCGCGCGCCGAAGTAGAGCCGGGCAGATTCTCAATCGCATCGTGCACATCAAAAATGAGCGAGTTTGCGAGCTTGCGCACATCTTGGAAGCGGCGCTCCGCCCGTGCGCGCTGCCGGTCGGCTCTGCGCGCCTGCTGCGTGGTGGCGAAAATCCCACCCAACAGCGTGCCGGCCACGATCGCCACCGCCACCGTCCCCACCGTGTGCCGACGCAAAAACTTTCCCGTGCGATACGTCCAAGTGCCTTTGCGCGCGACGACGGGGAAGCCTTCGAGATGGCGGCGGATGTCTTCCGAAAACTGGGCGACGGTCAGATAACGTTGCGCAGGATTCTTCTCCATCGCGCGCAGGGCGATGCTGTCGAGGTCGCCACTAAGCGATTTCCGATTGCTGATGGCCGATGGCTGATGGCTGGGAAGCCGCGGCTCGGTTTCGGTGATGGTGCGCGCGATGTCTTCGCCTGATTTGCGATTCGTTAGGCGGTACGGTTTTTCGCCAGTCAGCATCTGGTAAAAAATGACGCCCAAGCTGTAAATATCGCTGGCCGTGGTCAGGCTTTCGCCGCGGGCCTGCTCGGGGCTGGCGTATTCCGGCGTCATCATGCCGGCGAGCGCGCGGGATCGATCGGAATCGGCCGCGTCATCGAGCAACTTTGCGATGCCGAAATCGAGCAGCTTGGGTTCGCCTTCTGCTGTCACGCGGATGTTGGCCGGTTTCAGGTCGCGATGAATGACGAGGTGTTGATGCGCGTAGGAGACGGCCGAACAGATCTTTCGAAAAAGCTCGAGACGCGCGACGAGCGAAATCGCTCGCGCCTCGCAGAAGCGATCCAGCGGTTCGCCTTCCACATATTCCATGACGATGTAGGGCCGCCCGTCACCGGTCACTGCGACGCCGTAGAGGTGCGCGATGTGTGGATGATTGAGCGCCGCGAGGATGCGTTCCTCCTGCTCGAATTGGCCACCTGCAGGCAAGCCGTGGAAGACGCGCTTTACGAGCTTAATCGCGACGGTGCGGCCAAGCTGCGCATCCTCCGCAAGATAAACATCGCCCATGCCGCCCTCGCCGAGGAGGGAAAGAATCTTGTAGCCGCCCATCTCCTGACCCGCGCGCAGTTCGCCCTCGCCGGTGAAGCTTTCGGCCGCGATGTGGTAGGCCGGCTTCTCGATGAAATCCCGCGCCGGTGTCTGAAATTTGAGGAGCGACTCGATCTCGGCGCGCAACGCCCGATTATCGCCGCAACCGCGCTCGAGAAAATTCCGACGTTCGGCCGGGTCGAGATCGAGCGCGGCTTCGACCAAGTCTGCGATGAGCTCGGATTGCTTATTCATCGGAATCTCGATCTCGAACCCAACCGGGAAGCGCGCTCGCCAAAAAGATCTTAGCCGGTGCCGCTCAGCGCCCGGCAAAGCCAAAGCTTGGCAAAATTCCAATCTCGCAAAACCGTCTTCTCCGAAACACGCAAGACTTCCGAGATTTCTTTCGTTTCCAGACCACCGAAAAATTTCATCTCCACGACCTCGCTCTTCCGTGGATAGGTGCGGGCGAAATCTAGCAACGCGTCGTCCAGCGCCACGATGTCGCTTGTCTCCTCGCAGGAGAATGCATGCGCCTCATCCAGCGGGAGCTTGGGCGCGCCGCCGCCCCGTTTCTGCGTGTTATGCGCGCGCGCGTGATCGACCAGAATGCGCCGCATCACGCGCGCCGCGATCCCGTAAAACTGTGCGCGGCCTTCCCAATTCACGCTCTTTTCATCGACCATCCGCAGGTAGGCTTCGTGCACGAGCGCGGTCGGCTGCAGGGTGTGATCGGAACGTTCCCGCCGCAGATATTCCCGCGCCCGGCGGCGCAATTCCTCATAAACCAAAGGCATGAGGTGGGCGGGAGCGTCGGCATCGCCCGCACTCCAATTCACGAGAAGCTGGGTAACGTCGGGAGCGGAAACGTCCGAGTTCGTGCTCTCAGCGGCGACCATTGCGCTCATTGTACGCGAAAGCGGATTTCTTATCACTAAGCAATTTTGCTGGGCGGCAGCGGCCGGAGACGCTCGCCCGCT
>JBDUAE010000203.1:0-4339 GCA_040004805.1 Chthoniobacterales bacterium
CGCTATAACCGCGCGGACCGCCCACGGCGTCGGTGTTTTGAATGAGGACGCGAATAATTTCACCGAAACCGAGAGTCACGATCGCGAGATAATCGCCCTTCAACCGCAGCGAAGGAACCCCCACGATTAATCCCACTACCGCCGCGGCCACACCGCCCGCGAGCAGAACGAGGGGAAAAACGATCGCGATACTAAATGCACTCGCTCCGCCCAGGACGCGGAAGAGCGCTGCGCTGTGCTCGGTCGAAAGATAAGCCGACGCGTACGCGCCCACCGCCATGAAACCGGCGTGGCCTAACGAAAACTGCCCGGTGTAGCCGTTGATCAAATTGAGGCTGGTCGCGAGGGTGACATTAATGCCGATAAAGAGAACGACCTGCAAATAATAGGGATTGATCGTGCCGGAAAAATGGGAGGCGACCGCGGCGAAGACGAGTGCGAGCACGAGCGCGAGCACTTTGAGGTGGCGGTAGTTCATCGAACGCGCGCCGCGGCTAAACCTTCTCGATCTGCACTTTTCCGAAAAGGCCCGCCGGCCGGAAGAGCAGGATAATGATCAGAATCGCAAACGCGATCGCGTCGCGATAAGTGGAGTAGGGCGAACCGGCCACGAAAGTCTCGACGATGCCGAGAATTAATCCGCCGACCGCGGCGCCGGGAATGTTCCCGATGCCCCCGAGGACCGCTGCGACGAAAGCTTTGATGCCCGGCAAAATTCCCATCAGTGGATCGATCGACGGATAGCTGAGGGCGTAAAGAATTCCGGCCGCGCCGGCCAGCGCACTGCCCAAACCGAAGGTGAACGAAATCACGGTGTCGATATTCACACCCATGAGGGTGGCGGCGGTGCTGTTGTTGGAAAGTGCGCGCATCGCCATTCCGAGGCGCGTTTTTTTCACCACGAAAGTCAAGCCCACGAGCAAGACCAGTGTGACCGCGAAAGCCGTTAGTTGCGTGGTTGTGATCGTGAGCGCGCCGGTGTTTTCCAAAGCGCGATCGGGGAGCAGCTCTGGAAACGCCTTGGGATCGGCGCCGAAGACGAATTGCCCGGCGTATTCCAGAAACAAGGAGACGCCGATGGCGGTGATGAGCACGGTCAGTTTTGGCATCCGCCGCAGCGGGCGATAAGCGAGGCGCTCGATCAACATTCCGATCACGGCGCAGATCGCCATCGTCCCGAGGATCACGATCGTCACGCCGACCGGTGCGAGCGCGCCGGTGAAGTGCGGGAGCACCCGAGGTGTCAGATAGTAGCCGGTGAAAGCGCCCAGCATGAAGACGTCGCCGTGCGCGAAATTAATAAAACGCAGCACGCCATAAACCATGGTGTAGCCCAGCGCGATCAGAGCATAAAATGCCCCTAACGAAAGGCCATTGATCAGCTGTTGCCAGAACTGCATGGGGCGGTGGAGACGGAAGCGGACTACGGCGCCACGCTAGCCACGAAATCATTCCCCTGGCCGGTCACCTTCAGGACGACGGCAGCCTTGGTGGCGTTGCGCTTGGCATCGATCGTGATCTTGCCGGTAACTCCGTCAAAATCTTTCACCGCCGCGAGTGCGTCGCGAATCTTCGAGCCATCGGTCGAGCCCGCGGTGTTAATCGCCTGCGCCAGAACCATCATGGCGTCATAGCCGAGCGGCGCCATTCCATCGGGCATCGTGCTGAACTTCGCCTGGTAGCGCTTCACGAAATCCTGGACCTTCGGATTAGAATCCTTGGGCGAGAAATGGGTCGAAAAATACGAGCCATCGATCGCGCTGCCGCCAATCTCCGAAAGCTTGGGCGAATCCCAACCGTCACCGCCGAGTAGCGGAACCTTGATGCCTAACGAGCGCGCTTGCTTCGCAATCAGACCCGCTTCCGTGTAATAGCCCGGAACGAAAATCGCGTCCGGCTGCGCTGCTTTGATCGCGGTGAGTTGCGCGCGAAAATCCTTGTCCGTTCCGCCGCCGCTGAAGGAGCGCTCGAGCACGACTTGTCCACCGTGGCTTTGGAAATATTCTTTAAAGTACTGCGTCAATCCGACGGAGTAATCGTTCCGGACGTCGGTCAGAATCGCGACCTTCTTCGCCTTCAAATTATCGAGCGCGAATTTAGCCATCACCGTCCCCTGGAACGGATCGATGAAACAGACGCGAAAAATGTAATCGCCTACTTCCGTCACCCGCGCGTTGGTCGCGCCGGGCGACACCATTGGAATTTTCGCCGCCTGGCAGATTGGCGCCGCTTCCAATGAACGCGAGCTCGCGATTTCTCCGATGACCGCGACCACGTTGTCGTTCGAGACCAGCTTCTTCACCGCGGCCGAGGGTTGTCCCGGTTTCGATTGATCATCTTCGGTAATGATCTTGATCTTGCGACCGCCGAGCACGCCGCCGTGACTGTTGATTTCTTCCAAAGCGAGGGCGACGCCGTTGCTGGAGTTAATGCCGAAGGTGGCTTCGCTCCCGGTGAGCGAGGCGTACTGGCCGATGACCACGTCCTGCGCGCTGATTGGCAGAGCCGCGGCGACGATGAGCCCGAGAGCGAGGAATCCGAGACGAAAAAGAGAGGTCATGGTTTGCTCTTTACGGCTTCCAATTCCGACAAGCAAGAAAGGACGGGTGCGGCGCGGTCGGTTACGCTCGACCTGCGCGCGAGTCTTCGCGTAGAAACAAACGTGGTTCCATCAAGCATGTCCGATTCGATCCAAACTGGGAAAGCCTCGAGATGAGCGGCGAGAAGAAAGAGATGGTCTGGGGCTCACGCGTGGGAGTCATCCTCGCGGTGGCCGGGTCCGCGGTGGGGCTGGGTAATTTTCTTCGCTTCCCCGGCCAGGCGGCGGCGCACGGCGGTGGCGCTTTCATGATTCCCTACATCTGCGCGCTGCTCTTTCTCGCGCTGCCGATTGGCTGGGCGGAATGGGCGATGGCGCGGCATGGCGGCCGGAAAGGTTTTCATAGCGGGCCGGCGATCATCGGCGTCGCGGGCCGGGGGCGGTTCATGCGTTACTTCGGTGTCCTCTCCGTTCTCATCCCGATCGTAGTCTATATGTACTACGTCTACATCGAGGCGTGGTGCCTGCGGTATGCTTGGGAATACCTCATCGGCGGGGTGCACTTGACCGGATCAATTGAGAATCAGGTCGCATCCGCGAAGACGTTTTTTGGTGAAGCCACGGGCACGAACAGCGACGGCGTTCTGAATTTGAGTGCCGCGTTTTGGGTGTTGGTGGTGGCGCTCAATATCACCCTCGTTTATCGCGGCTTGAAGGGCGGGATCGAAAAGTTCTGCCAGTTCGCTTTACCGGCGATGGCGATTCTGGCGGTCATCGTCCTCATCCGGGTGCTGACTCTGGGCACGCCGAATCCGGCATTTCCGGATCAAAATGTCTTGAACGGCCTCGGTTCACTTTGGAACCCGGATTTTTCCAAGCTGACCGACTTCGAGACCTGGCTGGCGGCCGCGGGCCAAATTTTCTTCAGTCTTTCCGTCGGCTTTGGCGTCATTTTGAACTACGCGTCCTATTTGAAAAAACAGGACGATATCGCCCTCTCCAGTTTCACTGCGAGCGCGACTAACGAATTGTTTGAGGTCGGATTCGGTGGACTGATCACGATCACGGCCGCGTTCATTTTTCTCGGCGCTAGTGGGGTCGGCGCTGGCTTTGGTCTGGGATTCCAAACCCTACCAGTTGTTTTTCAGCAAATGGGAGCGGCTGGCCGCTGGATTGGCTTCGCCTGGTTCTTCCTCCTCTTCCTCGCGGCGATCACGAGTTCAATCTCAATGCTGCAACCGGGTAAAGCTTTCGTCGAAGAAGCGCTCGGCATTTCCTCGGGGAAAGCGATCGCTTTCGTCTCTGTGGTCTGCGGCCTCGGTTCGCTCTGGGTCATCTGGTTCAGCAAGAATACCGTCGCGCTCGATACGATGGATTTCTGGGTCGGAACGTTTTGCATCTTTCTGCTCGCGACCGTGCAGATCATTTCCTTCGGCTGGATTTGGGGCGTGGAGAATGGCGCGCGCGAGTTGGATCAAGGCGCCTTGATCCGGATACCGCGTCCGTTTTTCTTCATTATGAAATACGTCGCGCCCGCCTATCTCCTCGTGGTTCTGGTCGGCTTCATCTATTATAATTTAGCCGACAAAGCGCGGGAACTTTCCGGAAACCCGGTGGCGCTTTGGACAGTTGCGATTATTGGAATTGTCCTCGTCTTACTCCTCGCGTTGGTGGCGATCGGTGAACGGCGCTGGCGCGCGGCCGGGATGGATTTGGACGGAAATTTGCCGTGAAAGAACTTGCTGAACGATGAACACCTGGGGCTGGATTTTCATGCTGGTTTCGCTCGCGCTCGTCTGG
>JBDUAE010000204.1:0-4338 GCA_040004805.1 Chthoniobacterales bacterium
CCTGGGACCAAGGGATTATGAGTCCCCTGCTCTAACCGCTGAGCTATAGGCCCGCCTGCCGGCAAGTTAAACACGTCAGCCGCTCCGTGACCAACTCGGAAACCATTTCGCTCCCGTTTTCGCGAAGGTGACTTGCGTACCCGCGGCGTTTAGGGTCGCGCCGCGAATGTCAGCGCCAACCAAAACACCACCGCCTTTCCTGAGATCGCAAGGTGCCGAACTCACAGCCGGCGGCGTGCGCTATCGCATCTGGTCCGAACACGACCGCGGCGAAGTCTTGATCGTCGACCAGGCCGGTTCAGTGCGGCGAACATTGCCCCTCATCGCGGAAGATGTCGGCTATTTTTCTGCGCACGATCCTGCGGGACGCGCCGGTGATCTTTATCAATACCGCTTCGGCAAAAATTCCGCGTGGCCCGATCCGGCTTCGCGCTGGCAACCGGAAGGCGTGCACGGCCCCTCCATGGTGATCGACCCCGCGGCCTTCATCTGGCACGACCAGCAGTGGCAGGCGCCGCCCTTTTCTCGCCTCGTGATTTACGAACTGCATGTCGGCACTTTCACCGCCGCCGGCACATTCCGGGGCGCGCTCGATCGCCTCGACCATTTGGTCTCGTTAGGCGTGAACGCGCTCGAGTTGATGCCGGTGGCAGATTTCGAAGGCGATCGCAATTGGGGCTACGACGGCGTGATGCTCTACGCGCCGGCCCGCACCTACGGGCATCCCGAAGATTTGCGCGCGCTGGTGGACGCGGCCCACGCCCGCGGCCTGGCCGTGATTCTCGATGTCGTCTACAACCACTTTGGCCCTTCCGGTAATTACACCGGCGCCTTCCATCGCGATTATGCGAACCCGGAGCAGCACACGCCCTGGGGCGCCGCTCTGCACTACGCTGCCGCTCCGGTGCGCGCTTTTTTCCTCGAGAATACGGCTTACTGGCAGCGCGAATTCCACATCGACGGCTTCCGCCTTGATGCCACGCACGAAATAGCCGACACCGCCCAGCCCCACCTCCTGGCCGAAATCGCCGAGTCGGTGCATTCGTTAGGCGGCTTCGTGATGGCGGAGGACGAGCGGAACGATCCGTCGCTCCTCCTGCCTTCCGCGCGCGGCGGCTACGGGCTCGATGGCGTCTGGGCGGATGATTTCCACCACGTCGTCCACGTCCTGACCACGGGCGAGCGTGACGGCTATTACGAAAACTTCGAGGGCACGGCGCGTGAATTAGCCGACACCCTCACGCACGGCTGGTTCTATTGCGGCCAGGTCCAACCGGGGAGCGGCCAGCCTCGGGGCGGCGACTCGTTAGACTTGCCCGCCGCTTGTTTCGTTTATTGCATCTCGAATCACGACCAGGTGGGCAATCGCGCCCACGGCGAACGTCTCGGCCATCTCATCCCGCCCGCGGTTTATCGCGCCCTCTCCGCCTTGCTTTGCCTCGTCCCCGAGACACCGCTGATTTTTCAGGGCCAGGAATGGTCGGCCTCCACTCCCTTCCAGTTTTTTACCGACCACAACCCCGAGCTCGGCCCTCTCGTCACTGCAGGACGCCGCCGCGAGTTCCAAGATTTCCCCGCCTTCCGCGATCCGGCGCAGCGGGAGAAAATTCCCGATCCGCAAGCCGCCTCCACCTTTGCCGATTCCAAGCTCCGTTGGGACGAACTCGAGACACCGGAGCACGCCGCCACTCTCCAGCTCTACCGCGCTTTTCTCGAGCTGCGCAAAACCCATCCCGCCTGGCGCGACCGCTCCCCCGCGCGCGTGCCCACGGTAGAATTACCCGGCGGCCTCATCGCCTTCCGCATCGGCCCCGCGGGAAACGAATGCCTTGTCGTCAGCGACTTGCGCGGCGGCCACGTCCAGCCGGATTTCGCGTCCAGCCTGCTCGCTCCGCCCGCCGGTCGCACCTGGCGGAGCTTGCTTTCGAGTAACGACTCCCGCTGCGGCGGCGACGGCGCCGAGCCATTCTCCACGCCGACCACGCTCGTCCTCACCGCTGAGTGACCCGGGCTACCGCGAAAACTCATCACGCCGCCAATCCAAACCGCGGAGCAGCCGCGTTTCTTTTTTAGGATGGCAATCGATAGTTCGAAGAAAGCTGCAAGTTCAAAGCCGTTGGATGAGGACGCCATCCAAACCGCGGCGGAAGCCGAGATGGACCGTTACTGCGCGGAACATCCCCGCAGCCCATCTGCCCAGCGCCGCCCGCGTTTGCTCCGGCGCGGCGATATTTGGGTCGCCCTGCTTGGCAATAGCATGGAGGACGGGGTCAGCGGACTCGGCGGCACCGTCGAGGCCGCGCTCCGGGCTTTCGACGTGCATTATCGGAACTCCCTCCGCCCCCGCGAGTGAAGCTCCGCCTTCGCTGAAGCGCCTAAGCATTTCTCCGATGCGCTGATCGGGCTCGCTCCCGATTGACTCAAATCCGCGACTCTCTCATCTATAACCGACCGCCATGACCGACCAACTCGCGCCGCCCGATCGGCTCACACTTCTCCAGAAACTGGATCGCCAGCGCGTCTGGCATTCCCTCGATGAACGCCGCCTTTGCGTGATCTGCCGCAGCGTCATCACCGGCCGCGAGGTCGTCATCCGCGAAGCGGTTACGGGGCAACCCGAGGCCCATTGCCCCACGGCCGAGTGCAACGGCACGCCGGGAGACTGGTTCCACTACGCTAGCGCGTGCGCGGCCGATCCTGCACCGTCGAAACGGACCGAGGACTTCTCCTTCCTCTAGGAAAAGATCGCTCCTCATCCGGCCCGAAGAATTTACGCGGGCGATTTAACTATCTATCCATCCCACGAGCCCCATGCTCGCAGCGTGGAAGAATTCCGGCGTAACCTCCTTCAGCGCATCCAGCAACGGATCAGCCTCCGCGGATTCTGCGTCGTCTATAATAACGACCTCTCCCAACTCTCGAAGCCGCTCGAGGAGCTCCGTGCCCAGCAGGTGCGCGATATCCAACGCTTCGCTCGCAGCCACGGCCTCTCGGTCGAAATCCGCGATATCGGGTTAAACGCCACCTTCCGGCTTTTGCCGACGAAGGCGAGCGCCACCAGCACCGCAGAGCCGATCGCGCGGGTTTAAATCCCGGCTACTCCGCCCCACGCCTCACGCTCTTCGCGTGTGGGCTAATTTTTTTTGACTACGGGTTTCGCAGACGCGGATACGAGAAATTCTATTTTTAACAAAATAGCCGACCCCGCCAAACCGCGGCCCGACTCGGCCGGTTTTATAGATAAAGGCTTCCTATGGGTGGGAGGAGCAAAAATCTCCGGCATGGCAGCGATTCGGCGCTAATGGTACTACTCGAGCTCCGCGCCTACCGCGACGCACATCCGGACAGCGAGGCTTTCTCGACCACTTTCTGCAACGGCTCCTTGCCTTCCGCTACGCCGCCGAGCAGATCATTCGCCCATTTCTCCGGTTAAGGACCGGGGTCAGAATAGCCTTGGTCGTCATGAGCAGACGCACGTCCCATCAAAAAGGGGCGAATTCATGGAAGTAACGGCGTTACTGCAAGCCCTTCTAAGACGTCGCGAAAGAGCGAATAAGCACAGAAGTAGGACTCGCAGAGGCTTATGCGGCAACGAGATACTCTTTGCAAAGCTCGCCAGACGTCCGAAACGGTGCATCGTGGGGGCAAGAATCGTCCCGTCTATCGGACATGGGCGAGGCGGCGACGAAGCACGGTAGGGAATTGTCCGCGCACGGATTCACCGTCGATCAGGTAGTGCACGATTACGGCGACCTCTGCCAGGCCGTCACAGAGCTGGCGGTGGAAACCGAGGCACAGTTCGCGGCAAAAGAGTTTAGGACGCTGAACCGTTGCCTGGATAACGTGATTGCCGACGCGGTGACGGAGTTCATGTACCAGCGCGATTTCGGCACGGCGGGCAAGGATGCCGATGCGTTAAATGAGCGCTTGGGAGCTTTCGCGCACGAGCTGCGGAATCTTCTGGGTACCGCCATGCTCGCCCTCAGTGCGATCCAGAAAGGCGACGTGGGGTTGGCTGGCGCGACCGGCGTGATTTTGAACCGGAGTCTCGTCGGGATGCAGAAGCTAATTGATCGTTCGCTCTCCGACGTGCGGTTGCAGGCCGGGATGCCCGCGCAACATCGCCTCTTTCCCCTCTCCATCTTCATCGAAGACATGAAGCTTTCCGCTTCGCTGGAAGCCAAGTTAGCGAACTGCCCGTTCACCGTTTCGCCTGTCGATTCCAGTCTCGCGATCGATGTGGACCGGGACCTCTCTCTTCCGCCGTCAGCAACGTGTTGCAGAATGCGTTCAAATTCACCCACGCCGGGACGGAAGTGCAGTTGCGCGCGTTCGCAG
>JBDUAE010000205.1:0-4288 GCA_040004805.1 Chthoniobacterales bacterium
GCGCCAGTTGCGTCGGCATGATGCAATCGAACATGTCCACGCCGCGATGCACCGCTTCCAAGAGATCGAGCGGCGAGCCGACGCCCATCAGGTAACGCGGCTTGTCGTTAGGCAACAACCCCGCCGTGAACTCGCAGACGTCCTCGCGTTCGCTCTTGCTTTCGCCCACCGCCAGTCCCCCGATCGCATACCCATCGAATGGCATTTCACAAAGCGCCGCCGCGCTCTCCCGTCGCAGCTCCGGAAAGAGCGCCCCTTGCACAATCCCGAACATCGCCGCCAGCGCATCTCCGCGCGCCGCCAGACTGCGCGCCGCCCAACGGTTCGTAATCTCCAGCGCCGCGCGCGCGGTCGCTTCATCCGCGGTGGACGCGATGCAATGATCGAGTGCCATCATGATGTCGCTCCCGATCGCCTTCTGCGTTTCGATGCTCACCTCCGGGCTAAGCAGGACAGTTTTGCCATCGAGATAACTTTGAAAAGTGGCGCCTTCTTCGCCCATGGAACGGGCATGCGGCAGCGAAAAAATCTGGTAGCCGCCGGAGTCCGTCAGGACCGAGCGCTCCCAACTCATGAACTTGTGAATCCCGCCCAGTTTCCGAAAAACCTCCACTCCGGGCCGGAGTAAAAGGTGATAGGTATTCGCGAGCAGAATCTGCGAGCCCGCTTCTTCGAGCGTGCGCGTGAGCTGCGCCTTCACCGTCGCCTTCGTTCCCACTGGCATGAAGAGCGGTGTCTGCACTTCATTATGCAACGTTTGAAAAGTCGCCGCCCGCGCGCGCGAATCGGTAGCCTCGGCTTCGAGCCGGAAGTTTAATCGCCCAGTTTCCGTCACGTTTTTCTTCATCTGCAATCGCTCAAAACGTCTCCGCGGCCCGCGGCCGGAACTCGACGAATCGTCCGTAAGGAAGCTGCACATCTCTGGCGACGATCGCATGCATCCGCAGCCATTGCTCCTCCGGCGCATCCGCTCCTACCTCGTGCACGCTCACGAACAGGATACGCTTCCGCCCGCGCGCGAGTTGTTCGATTGACTCGGGAACCCGGCGTTTGCCCAGTTGTCCGACCCACGGGGCGAACGCCGCCGAACCAGTCGCATAGCGGGCCACCCCCAGTGCGCCAGAAGGAATGGAATGGACCAGGATCAAATCCGAAGGACCACTTCTCTCGCTGGCCGCGCGCGCCACTTTCTGGATCGCGGGCCCCGGGTTCCGGTCGCGAGACATGCTTAACAGTTCTGGCTTCCAGGCGATGAGGACCAGCGCGAGCAGGATGCTGCGGACCGGCAGGCGCAGCGTGGCAAAACCCAAACCAGCCAGCAAATAGGCGGGCGGCAAAGCGGCCATGGCATACCGACGGACCGCCGCCGTGCAGGTGTGCTGGATGAGATCGAAAACCAGTGGCCCCATGCAAGCGGCCGCGAACGCCAGCCATAAGAGAAGCCGACGCCAGGCAAACGGCCGCCGCCGCATCCGCCAAAGCAAAAGGACGCCCACGATTCCGAAGGCCAAGAGAGCGATCTTCATGCTTCTCGGACCGTCTGTTCGAAAAAATTGCAGCGCCAATTCTCGCGCGGAGGCGAGGCGATTAAAGCCGGCCGGCTCCCCCTTTTGCCAATTCATCGTGACGCGCCACCCCGCGAGACTTTCCGGCAGCCGGATGTACCAAAACGAAATCACCAACCCCGTGGCCAGGAGGCATCCCACCAGCCGCAGTCTGGAGAGGCGTCCCGGCCGGAGGACGAGCCAGCCGACAGTTGCCACCCAGGGAAAGACAAAGAAATAATGGGTTAGAAACCCCGCCCCCGAGGCTGCGACCCAGAGCGCGGACAGACCGACTCCGCCTCCCTTTCGATGCAAAGCAATCGACGCCCAGAGAAGCGCGAGCACGCACAACCAAAGGAGCGAATACATACGCCCTTCGGTCGAGTAAAAGACACAGGGAGGCGAAAAAGCAAAGAGGGTGCAACTGGCGACCGCCGTTCCCGCGCCGCCAACCCGCCGACCCACGCTGGCGAGCAAGGGCAGGCACGCCAGCGAACAGGCGATCGAAAACGACCGCAAACCGAAATCGCTCGTCCCGAACAAGAGTGTCCACCCCCAGAGCAGGAGATAGTACAAAGGCGGGCTCGTGTCCGAAAGCAAGACCGCGCGGACGACGCGTCTCGGACCGGCGGGCGGATCGTCGTGTTTGAGGTAGCGGCGAAATTGATCCAGCGAAACAGCGTGATCGGATTCCACAAAATCGCCCAGGGCCGGTTGCGCGATGTCGGCCGGTTGCTCGAGGCTGTGGCCAGTCGCGAGCGCGAGTGAGAAAATTTCGTCCACCCAAAGACCGCTCTGGCCCGCCACCGTGACCCGCAAGATCGCCGCAAGAACGAAAATTCCCGCGAGCAAACCTAGTTCCCATCGCCGGCTCATCGGCATGAAGGTGCCGCGCGCTCCGATTTTTTCCCGCCGGCCAGGAGCGGTTCAGGAGCACTTCCCCGGTGGAGATCGCGGTAAGGGCCGAGCCCGAAGGCGCGCTTCAGCCCCAACCCCAGCAGCACTTGCGCATAGCCGCCGCCCACGTGCGCGAGAACGAACGACGAAGTCCCCATCCCGGGCGTGCGGTTAAACCAGGAGATGGGAACCTGCGCGACCCGATAGCCCAAAAGCAGCGGCTGCAGCCCAGTCTCCGCGTTCACCGCAAAACCCGGCTGCCGCAGTTGTAAATCTTGCACGACCTCGCGGCGCATGATTTTGAGGTTGTTCGTCACGTCGCGCAGGCGGCGGCCGAGCACCACGGCGGCGAGAGCGTGGAAGGCGCGGTTCGCCACGATCTTGAGAAACGGGTAATTCAATAAGACGCTGTGGCGCGAGAAGCGACTGCCGATCACCACATCGAAACCTTCCGCTACCTTGTCAAACAGGTCACGGAGCTCTGGCAGCAGGTCTTGGAAATCGCAATCCATCATGAGCACGTAAGGCCCTTCCGCTTTCGCCAAGCCCGCGGCGAGCGCACGGCCCACGCCGTGCG
Organism: Chthoniobacterales bacterium; assembly: GCA_040004805.1. Lineage (GTDB taxonomy): Bacteria > Verrucomicrobiota > Verrucomicrobiia > Chthoniobacterales > UBA10450 > JACCTI01. The sequence goes on from JBDUAE010000205.1 coordinate 3,019, forward strand.
GAGGCCGACGGTGCAATGGCTTCACCCGCGGTTCTTTCGCGGCCAGTTCCGCCATCACCGCCCGCGTCCCGTCACTGCTGCCATCATCGATCAAGATGATCTCGCGAATGTAATCATCGTAAAACCCCAGCAGCCGCTCCACCAGCGGGCGCACGTTCATCTCTTCGTCGCGGCATGGGATCACGATCGAAACCGCGCCGCGGAGCGATTCGTGGTCGCAAAGTGAGACCGGCCGCCGTGCTGCCTCCCTTGGCGGCTTCCGCCCGTGGAGCAGGATCGAGCCAGCCAGCGGGCGCAGGCCCGGCGTGTTCTCGAGGAGAATGGAGAGATTCCGCAGGAGCCAGATGAGCGGCCGCGTCAGCGGCGCATAGACGAAGTCGTTGTAAATCGCCTCGACCCGAATGAAGCCAATCTCCATCAGCGCTTCGGAAAGGCGCGCCCGACTCATCAAAGCACGTGGATCACGCCGGCCAAAGAAGCGCGACATCATGCCGCGCAGCCGGTAAATCGGGTTCCTCGGATTACTCTCGTAAAAAACACTCTCGCCTCCAGGAACGAGCAGATCGTGGACAAACCTGAGCAGCTGGGAGGAATTGCCGCGATCCAGCAAATCCATCGCGATCACGCAATCAAAACGCCGGCCCGCCAGAGCTCCGGGCCACTCCCGCAGTTGCAGTATCTCGATCTCGGACCCAACTCCCGCCACCGCCGGCATCGCCGGTTGAAAGGTAATGGCGGTGATCGGGTTTTCGCCGCGAGAGACGCGGCGTAAGGCCCGCGTGAACTGGAGCCCGCCGCAGCCGAGCTCGAGAATCGTCTGTCCCGGTAGGAGATGGACCGTATGGCGAAAAGTTTGGGCGCGCCAAAGCAGGCGGTCTTCGAGGATGGGATCACGCTCCCGCCAATAAGCATCTCGATAACGTTCGCGGAGCGCGAGCGTCGAGGCCACAGCAGGGTCAGCGCGGGAGAGTTGCATGCTCGCGCTTTCTTATCGGAGGGAGTGCGTCGTTGGCACAACCAATTCTTTTGCGACCGAGAGAAAATCCCGGCTTTGCAAAGTGCACGCGCTCTGATGATGTCGGCATTCCAATGCACGCGTCCCGCTGGTTTGTTTTCGTCTCCATGATCATCGCTTTCTCTCCTGCCCGCGCCGGGCTCGATCCTGCCGCCGCCAAGCCACCCGTCGCGCCAAAGAAACCGAAAATCGTCGGCCTGCACGGCGACAAAATCGAAGACCCGTACTTCTGGCTGCGCGAAAAAGAAAACCCAG
>JBDUAE010000206.1:0-4287 GCA_040004805.1 Chthoniobacterales bacterium
GAGCGGGGCAACTTTCCGAACAAGCTCGCGAGGGCGAAAGCCGGATCGTGCTTGATCGCTTTCACGTCGTGGACACCGGCGATGCGGGCCAACTCCAGCTCGAAATGAGTCACCGCGCGCGGAGTCGGATCGCTCTCGCTCAGGTATCCAAACGCACGTTGCAGAAGCGCGAAAAGCTCCGGCTCATCATGGTCGGATTCGGTGCAGATCTCGATCAACTCCACAAAGTACGACGCCACCTGCATGCGCGGGTAACTCGAGCGAATGCCGGGAAACGGATTCGCCAGCACCGCTTCGCGCAACGTATGCAAATCCGATTTCCGGCTGCGGACGAAGGTGATTTCCGCTTCGTAAAACAAATCCAGCTTCCCCGCGAAGGGACTCTTGGCGCTGCGCGCGCCCTTCGCCACCGTACGCACACAACCGAGCGAACTGGTACACCACGAGATGATCAAGCTCGTGTCGCTCAGCTTGCGCTTGCGGAGCAAAATCGCGCGCGTGCTTTCCATGCCGACACTCTAGCGGCGCCAGCGCGACAGCCAAGGAGGAGCGACCGCCCCGCCGCCGCGTTTCACGGAAGAAAAAGGGGCGGTCCCATCATCTCGGCGCCCTTCTCCCGTCGTCAGTTTTCATCATTCAGTTGGGCGGGCCACGTCGGATTCTTAGGCGTTCCTTTGCGATCTCCTCGTCAAGGATTTTGCGAACGGGGCGCGGAACGATGCTGCGGCGCTCTTCGCGGAGGAAGCGGTCGACCTCGCGCCAGGCGTCGCTGCTGTAGTTGATGCTGACAAAGAAGTCTTTTCCGCATTTAGTGCGGCGCAGGCTTCCTCCGAGATTATGGGATCGATCCCTTTTCTCCTTAACAATTTACATCCGTTCTGCACTTCGCCGCCGAATTATAAAGCAGATGGCTGTCGGCCCCCCAGCCACATCGCCTCGTTGGTTACGACGCATCACAGCCTTCCCAAGCTCATCAAAGAATTCTCCTCGTCGAATGCCGGTCCTCAAGTGGCGGCCTCTGTGGTTTTGCGGTGTATGAAATCGGTTCTGCTTCTTTTCGTTGCCGGGCTCTCCCTGGCGCAGCCCGCTCTTGGCGCGCCTTTTACTTTTGGTCCTACCGGGCCCATGGCGAGTGCGCGTTACGAGCAAACCACGACGTTGCTGCAAAACGGGAAAGTGTTGGTAGCGGGCGGTCGCAACAGCGGCGGCGCTATGGCCAGCGCGGAGCTGTATGATCCTGTGACCGGGAACTGGACCGCCACCGGTAATCTTGGGACCGCGCGGCGTCAGCATACCGCAACATTACTGCGCAGCGGGAAGGTGCTTCTGGCTGGAGGGTTTAATGGCAACGGCAGCGTCGCTCTCAGCAGCGCGGAGCTGTATGATCCTACGACCGGGAGCTGGACCGCCACCGGCAGTCTTGGCACCGCGCGATCCGCTCATACCGCGACGTTTCTACCCAGCGGGAAGGTGCTGGTGGCGGGAGGAGATAATACCAGCGTCGCTCTCACAAGCGCGGAGCTGTATGATCCTGCGACCGGGAACTGGACGGCCACCGGCAGCCTTGGCACCGCGCGGCAATATCATACGGCGACGTTTCTTCCCAACGGGAAGGTGCTAGTGGCAGGAGGACTTGGGAGCAGCGGCTATCTAACGAGCGCGGAGCTGTATGATCCTGCGAGCGGGAACTGGACGGCCACCGGCAGCCTTGGCACCGCGCGACAATATCATACCGCGACGTTACTGCCCAACGGGAAGGCGCTGGTGGCAGGGGGATATGATGGCAGCGTCGCTCTCAGCAGTGTGGAGCTGTATAATCCTGCGACTGGGAGCTGGACCACCACCGCCAGCCTTGCTGCTGGACGGCGATATCATTCGGCGACGTTACTGCCCAACGGGCAGGTGCTGGTGGCAGGAGGAGATAATACCAGCGTCGCTCTCACGAGCGCGGAGCTGTATGATCCTGCGACCGGGAACTGGACCGCCACCGGCAGCCTTGGCACCGCGCGATATACCCATACAGCGACGTTATTGCCTAACGGGCAGGTGCTGGTGGCAGGCGGATATAATGGCAGCGTCTCTCTCACGGGCGCAGAGCTGTACGATCCTGCGAGCGGGAGCTGGAACGGCACCGGCAGCCTTGGCACCGCGCGATCTCAGCATACGGCGACGTTACTACCCAAAGGCTTGGTGCTGGTGGCAGCAGGATTTGGGAGCAGCAACCCGTTTCTCACAAGCGCGGAGTTGTATAATCCTACGACTGGGGGCTGGACCGACACCGGCAGTCTCGGCACCGCGCGAATTCAGTTTACGTCGACGTTACTGCCCAACGGGAAAGTGCTGGCGGCAGGAGGACGTGGGAGTGGGAGCACCGGCGCTATCGCAAGCGCAGAGCTGTATGAACTTATTGGGAACGGAAGCTGGACGGCCACCGGCAGCCTTGGCACCGCGCGTCTGCAGCATACGGCGACCTTACTGCCCAACGGGAAGGTGCTGGTGGCAGCAGGAGAGAGCAACAGCGCCTTTCTCACGAGCGCAGAGCTATATGATCCTGCGACCGGGGGCTGGACGGCCACCGGCAGTCTGAGCACAGCGCGGTATCGGCATACGGCGACGTTACTGCCCAACGGCAAAGTGTTGGTGGCAGGAGGAGAAGTCGGGGCCGTCGCTCTCACGAGCGCGGAGCTGTATGATCCTGCGACCGGGACTTGGGCCGCCACCGGCAGCCTTGGCACCGCGCGGCGTCAGCATACCGCGACATTACTGTCCAACGGGAAGGTGCTGGTGGCAGGAGGAGAGAGTAACACCAATATTCTCACGAGCGCAGAGCTGTATGATCCTGCGACCGGGGGCTGGACCACCACCGGCAGCCTTGGCATCGGCCGTCTACAGCATACGGCGACGTTATTGCCCAACGGCAAGGTGTTGGTGGCTGGAGGGTTTAATTGCGACGGCACCGTCGCTCTCACGAGCGCGGAGCTGTATGATCCTGCGACCGGGAACTGGACCGCCACCGCCAGCCTTACCGGCGAGCGAGGAGCGCATACGGCGACGTTACTGCCCGATGGGAAAGTGCTGATGGCGGGAGGAGCTAATAGCAACTTCGACATTCTCACGAGCGCGGAGTTGTATGAGGTCGGGCTGGGATTTGTGCGACCGGACTGGCAGCCGCAAATAGCCCAGACTTCGTCACCTCTGGCAAACGGCTCGCCGCTTGTTCTGACTGGTTCGCGTTTTCAAGGCATTTCGCAAGCTTCGGGCGGCAATTACCAGGACTCCTCGAGTAACTATCCCGTGGTCCAACTGCGTAGCATCGACAACAGCCAGGTCATGTTCCTCTCACCGGCCCCGGCCACCGGTTGGTCGAACACTAGCTTTACTTCAACGCCGGTGCATAATTTTCCATTGGGGCCGGCTCTTGTCACGGTCTTCACCAACGGCATCCCGAGCGACGCAGCCTTTCTCGTGGTGGCCGCGTCGCAGCCCCTCTCGCTGTTAAACGCGGTCTCGCGGAAGATACATACGTCTGTCGGTCCTTTCGATATCGCGCTCCCGGGAGTCGAATGCCGGACCGGTGGAGCCACCGGAGATTACATGATCGTGTTTACCTTCAACAACACACTTGCCAGTGTCGACAGCGCGGCGGTCAGCAGCGGGACGGGAAGCGTCAGCAGCAGCGCGATCGGGAGCGACAGCCACCAATATCTGGTCAACCTCACTGGCGTGACCAACGCCCAGACACTGTCCGTGAGCCTGACCAACGTGACCGACACCAACGGCAATAGCACACCCACCATCAGCACCCCGATGAGCATCCTCCTCGGAGATGTCACCGGCAATGGCACAGTCAACGGGAGCGATGTCGCCCAGACCAAAGCAAATTCGGGTCAAACTGTCGGATCGACCACGTTTCGCGCAGACGTAAACGTAAGCGGCTCCATCAACGGCACCGACGTCGCGCAGGTCAAGGCCCAGGTCGGGAACGTTCTGCCTCCGTAAGGATCTGTAGCCTAACGCCTCATACGGAACGCCTTTCAGCCTCAGGCGAAACTGGCTAGCCGCGCCAGCGCCATCGCGATCTTCATCGCGGCGCGCAGGAAGCGTAGGCCCCGGGAGGCAGATCGCAGTGCGAAAGAGAAAAGGGGTCGGTCCTATAATCTCGGCATAATTCCCTCGTTGCCGCCGTCCTCTCCAAGGCGGGTCAGACCGCTCCAAGGATATTCCACTTGAGCCTCTTGGGGCAGCGGACGATTCTAGTTTTCACTCGGCTCGCCGGTCGAGCCGATT
>JBDUAE010000207.1:0-4265 GCA_040004805.1 Chthoniobacterales bacterium
CAGTTCTGCCTAGAGTTATCCACCAATTCTGAATAGAAGTCGAAACCAACAGTCCAAATCCCGGATGATATCTCTCGTCAATTTCCCTAAACTCACTCTTCTGGCCCTGCTGGGTTTAACCCTTTCGGTGCACGCGGTGGAAGCCCCGAAGCACATCGATGTGAAGGAATGGAAGAAGGTGGATGACGTGGTCGTGCCGTTGCCTAACGAAATTTTCGGTGCGCTGAACAAACTCGGCGGCGTGAATTGGAAGGAATATGTCCGGGACGACAAGAGTAGTAATTTTACAGAGCGTCCGCGGATCGCTCTGCTCCTCGGGACGGTGATTGCGGATGGCTTCATCGCGGTGCAGGCGGAGGACGCGCCGGCGGTGAAGGATATCGGGCAGCGCGTGCTCAGTTTGGCGAAAGGAATTGGAGTGGGGAATTCAATTACGCCGCACGCGAAAGCGATCACCGAAGCGGCCGACAAGCGAAATTGGGCTGGGGTGCGTCAGGAACTCGATCGGACGCAGAACAGCGTGCAACAGGCGATGAACGAGGTCCACGATGAAAAGCTGTCGCATCTGGTGAGTCTGGGCGGCTGGCTTCGCGGCACGGAAGTGCTCACCGCGGTCGTGAACAAGCGATTTTCTCCGGACGGAGCCGAGCTTTTACATCAGCCCGATTTGTTAGTTTATTTCGAGCAGCGCCTGCAGGCGATGCCGGAGTTTAATTTGAAACTCCTCCAGGACATTCGCACGGCGCTGGGTGAGGTGCGGCCACTGGTCGATGTCGGCACCGCGCCGATTACCGCGGAATCAGTTAAGCGGATTCACGAAATTACTGCTCGACTTGACGACGCAATCTTTACGAAATCCCACTAGCCGATCCATGCATCCCATTTCCGATCGAATCTTGCGAGCGTCCTGCGCCTTGGCGCTGATTTTCGCTTTCAGTCAGCGAGCCGCCGCCTCAGTAGACGATGCGCAATCGTTCGCTCTCCAAGCCGCCGAGCCCTATGTGAAAGAGGGCTTTCAGGTCCGCGAAGACTATTGGGGAGGCGATCTCGCCACCGCGGAAAAGAAGGCGGTAAAGCAGCAGCTCTTTAAGGGGAACGAATATTGGTTTTGGCTCGGGAGTGAAGTCGAGAAAGCGGTGCTGTCGGTCCACATTTATGATTCCGAGGGCAAGCTGGTGGAGCAGCCGGATAGCTGGCAAAAGGGACAGTTCGCCGCTGCCCACATCATTCCGAAAACAACCGGAAGCTATTTTATCATCGTCACGATCGAGGAATCCCCCGATGAGCGCACCCACTGGGCGCTCGTCTACGGTTTCCGGTAAACGAGGAGGCACCGGGTTTCCCCGACCTTGCAAATATCCCGTGATTTTCTCTCCGAGCCTCTCGTAGGCGGCTGATGACCGAATCTCGCACTTTGCAGTTTGAGAGCGCTCGCTCTCTCCAGTCGCTTTACGCGAACGATCTCAAACTTCTCAAGACCCTCGAGGAGACGCTCGGTGTCCGTGTCACCACCCGCGAAGGTTGGTTGAAGGTGGAAGGGGAGCCGGAGAAAATCGATCGGGCGCAGCGCGTCTTCGAACAGCTAGAACAGGTGCGCCAGAAGGGCGTAGACATTCACAAACACGAATTCAACTATGCCCTCAATTCCGTGACCGAAGCGCATCCCGAAAATTTAACCGACGCGGTCGACGCCAAGATTACTACTTCCGCGCGCAAAGCGCCCGTGGTCACGCGCACGGTCGGCCAACGTCAGTACGTCGAAGCGATTCAAAAACACGACATCGTCTTCGGGATTGGCCCTGCCGGCACGGGTAAAACTTATCTGGCTGTGGCGATGGCGGTGGCGGCCCTGAAGAAGGAACAGGTGAGCCGAATCGTGCTCACTCGTCCCGCGGTGGAAGCGGGTGAAGCCCTGGGATTTCTCCCGGGCGATCTCCAGGAAAAGATCACTCCTTATCTGCGCCCGCTTTATGACTCGCTGCACGACATGCTCGAACCGGAAGAGATCGAGCGGCTCGTGGCGCGGCAAACCATCGAAGTCGCACCGCTGGCCTACATGCGCGGGCGCACCTTGAGCAACGCGTTCGTCATTCTCGATGAAGCGCAAAACACTACTACCGAGCAGATGTTCATGTTGCTGACCCGAATCGGGCAAAACTCAAAATGCGTCGTCACCGGCGACGTCACGCAAATCGATCTGCCTTCGAATAAACGCTCCGGATTGGTGGAGGCCTTGCAGGCGTTAAAAAACGTCAATGGCATCGCGACCGTCTATTTTAATGAGCGCGACGTGGTGCGGCATGAGCTTGTCCGTGCGATCATTAACGCGTATCAACAACATCGGTCCCCGGCCAATCACGGCGGGCAGACGCGGAAATAGGCATGTTCGATTTCTTGAAACGGAACCGCCTCGTGAAGCGAGGGCTGGCCTCGGGCAAGACGCGCCGGCGCCGCAGTTCTAACGAGCTGACCGATCGCCTCGAGTACGCTGTCTACGCGAAGGTGATCATTTTCGCGGGCTTCGTGGCCGGACTCGCCCTGCTGATTTTTAGCGGCGAACAATCGCAGCCGACAAAGAATTTTGTCGTCGCCATGCTCTTTTTCGCAGCGGCGTTGGTGCAATTATGGATCAACCAGCCGGCGACTTTTTTGCGCGGCTCGCGTTTGCTCCTCGTCTTCAGCGTCATGTTCGTGCAGCTCGCGGCGACCAAGCTCATCCTGGTTTTTTGCCAAAGCGGCACCGTCACCTGGCTGCGACCGGAAAGCGCGGCGCTTCTCGCGCCCTACGCCTTTGCTCCGCTCGTGCTCAGTGTCCTTCTCGGCCGTAATCACGGCCTGTATGCGGCCATCTTCGTCAGCTTGTGGACTCGGATGCTTTTCGGCGAATTCGACGCGCCGCTGCTGGTGTGCGCGTTGATTAGCGGTTTCGCCGCTGTGTTCTTTACTCTGCAAGTGCGCCGCCGCAGTCGGCTAATTCGAGCCGGCTTGGCCGTCGGCGTTTCGCTTTGGCTCCTCTCACTCGCGTTCGGCGTGATCGGGCCTATCAATCTATTCGCACCGAGCACGAATGACTGGCAAGCCCTCGCGCTGCAAAGCGCGTTCGCGATCGCGAATGGCATCGTCACTGCCACGATTGTGGGCGGGATTTTGCCGATGCTCGAACAACTCTTTCGCATCACCACCGATATCTCCTGGCTGGAGGCGTCCGACCTGAATCACCCGCTCCTGCGCCGAATGACGATCGAAGCGCCCGGTACTTATCATCACAGTCTGGTGGTGGCGAATCTGGCGGAGGCGGCTGCGGAAGGGATTGGGGCCAACGGGACGCTCTGCCGCGTTTGCGCGTATTTTCACGACATCGGGAAACTGGTGAAGCCGGATTACTTCACCGAGAATATGAATTTCTCCCGTAATCCGCATGATGATCTCGCGCCGACGATGAGCGCGCTCATTATCATTGCCCACGTCAAAGAAGGCGTGGATCTCGCGCTCAAGCACAATTTGAATCGGAGAATAGTCGACATCATTCAGGAGCATCATGGCACCTCGCTCGTCTATTATTTTTACAAGCGCGCGCTGCAACAACAGGAAGATGCCCGCGCCGGCGGCAAAATCATGAACCTGCGCGAGGAAGACGTGCCCGAAGTGAAAGAGGAAAGCTTCCGTTACGCCGGTCCGAAACCGCAGACGAAGGAAAGCGCGATCGTTAGTCTCGCGGACATGGTCGAAAGTGCCTCGCGCAGCATCGAGAAACCGACACCGCAAAAAATCGAGCAGTTGGTCACAGACCTGATCGAACAACGCATCGCCGACCGGCAGCTCGACGAGTGCGATCTCACGCTCTCCGAATTGCGCACCATCGCGGAGCGTTTTCGTTTCACGCTTATGACGATGCTGCACACGCGCATCGCCTACCCGAAACAAGAGACGAAGACGAGTAGTCTCCCGCGCGAAGACGGTCTCCGACCCGACGTGATGGCGGCGACGGAAAAACCCAAAACCGCACCGCCGGTTTCGGTCGCCTGAGTAGTGAGCGAAGCCGCGCTTCAGCGACTGCGCAATTGGGGCGCGGAATCAGCTCTCGTCCTTGGCTCCGGTCTCGGTGTTTTGATTGACCACGTCGACGCGTCCTCACGAATCGCGTATGCAGAATTTTCGGATTTGCCGACAACGAAGGTGGCTGGCCACGCCGGTGAATTCGCGCTCGGCGAAATCAACGGGCGTCGGCTAATTTTTGCCAAAGGCCGCGTCCACCTTTACGAAGG